>JAFGNI010000386.1 GCA_016927095.1 Anaerolineae bacterium
CACAGCCTGACCCGCGGCTAGGAGAAGAGCGCTTCGGCGTCCTCGTTGAGGAGTGAGACGAAAGTGTAGATGCCGAGTACTGTGCCCAGCGGGAAGCCAGGCAGGTTCAGAAACCCAAGAACAAGGCCGAGGACACGAGCCCATGGCTTGAAGTTCAGCAACCCGATGCCCACGATGATGCTTGGTGCGGAAAGCACGGTCAAGATGCCGGCGACCACGACCCCTACGATAAAGAGAATCGTCATTGCCTCCCGGTCCCCGGTGATAACCCCCGTCCCCAGCAGAATCGTGAGGACCGTGATCCCGGCGATGAGACCTAAGGCACCCATCACGATGTAGAGCCATCCCAAGACCTTGATATTCGTTCGCATGTGAGCCTCCTTGTACTGTCTGCTTACTACTCTCATTACGGAGACAAGCCTCGGGATGTTGCAGGCAGTTTTGGGGAAGCGACCGGCTAGACCGAAAGAGGCAGAAGAGCGTCGTAGCGTGACGAATCAGGCGGGATTGAGGTTTCCGGCGGGCAGCCGCACCTCGTACACCAGCGCGTCCTTCTTGTCCTCCAGCTGGGACAGAGTCCCTTGGAGTTCCTCGCAAGCGCGTTGACAGATGGCCAATTCAGGATCGCCACCAGAAGCGTCAGGTTGGCTGACCAGCAGGTCGCCTTCAGGATCGGCCAAGGCGGGAGTATCCGGTACCGTGGGGAGGCCTCCAGAGCGCAAACGGGACTGCAGTGTGAACACCACCCGGCCCCCATCTCCATACTCGCGTTCAGCCTGCAGCGTGATCTCCTCGCCACCACGCTGGCGGATCATCTGACACAGCAGGCAGAGCAATACCCACCGGACACGAGAGGGGTCCAGACCCATCGTCCCAAGGTCGCCCACCACGCGGACACCAAGTGGGTGATCACGCTCAGCCGCCAGAGGCTGTGCGACGCGCACGATATCGCCCAACAGCTCGGAGACCCGGAAAGGCTGGTCGAAAATGAGGGTCCGTGCGGCATCCTGCTTCCGCACAGCATAGAGATCGTCGATCATCGTCAGAAGCCGCTGACCGGCGTCATAGATAGACGTCAGGTCCTCCCGCTGAAAGTCTGTGATGGGGCCATCAATGCCCTTCAGCATCACCCGCGAGAAACCGGTGATCGCGTTGATAGGCGTCTTGAGATCATGACCCATCTGGGAGGTCACCGCCACATTGAACTTGGCAACGCGTCGACTCTTGCCGGTGTACATGCCAACCGCTAGGGCGAAGAGCACGCTAGCGATCCGCCGCTGCTGATTCTGCCAGACATCCACCGGCAATGCGTCGGCGAGGGCTTGCAGAAGGCACTCTTGCACCGCCTGGATATCCTGTGGTTGGAGGGTATCCAACGCTTCGAGCTCCTGCCCCAGTTGCAGGACCGGCTGTAGGTCGAGGGTGTCGCGCGCCAAGACCGCCACCAACGCCACAGTCATGGTGTGGACCTGCTCGCGGACGTTATCCGTCGAAAGCCAGGGGTTGATGCCCGTGACGGCTATATACCAAGCGTCAGCAACCCGCTGCACGCACGCTTGGCTACAGAGGCTTGAGACGCGGGAAACCGGCTCACCACTCATCATCTGCTCCACCGGGACGGATCCTCTTCTCATGATTCAAGCAATGCTCGGAAGCCATGCGCCAAGATCATAGCACAGTCCTAGGCCCAAGCCAGCAGAAGCGATTGAGGAGGGGCATGGTATAATCAAACCATTCGATCATGCTCACACCATAATGACATGGAGGCCCCCAGCTATGGAGATATCTGCAGTTGTCGGCAGCATCGTGGAACAGGAAACCCCCGCCCTTGTCCTCGGCATCTACCAGGGCCCGAACGCGGCGCTCTCAGACGCTGCTGTGGCAGTAGACGCGGCGCTTGCCGGCACCATCACTGACCTTATGGCGGAGGGAGACTTCCGGGGCAAGACAAATGAGACCTTGGTCCTGTACGCAGACGGACGGCTGCCTGCTAAGCGGGTGGTGTTGGTCGGGCTGGGAAAACAGGAGGAGATGACCGCCGATGTGGTGCGGCAGACGGCTGCAACCGCCGCAAAGCAGGCAAGATCGCTGGGGCTGCCGGAGCTCCATATAGCTGTCATCGACAGCGACACATTGGATCTTTCCTTTGAACAGATCGTGGAGGCGATGGCAGAAGGCGTATGGCTCGGGCTGTACCGGTTTACGGAGCTGAAGACCCAGGATGAGGACAGCCGCCCAGACCCGGAGCACATCGGCTTCCTCGTCGCCGAGGGTGATGCAGCACGCGCCACTCAGGCCATCCTCAACGGGCGCATCGTCGCTGGGGCCACGATCTTAGCGCGAGATCTAGTCAATCGCCCCGCCAATATCGCCTCGCCCGCGGCAATAGCAGCAAAGGCGCAGGAGATCGGAGCCGCCGCGGGACTGAACTGCACCATCTTGGACAAAGCGACGTTGACCCAGCTGGGTATGCACCTGTTGCTGAGCGTCAACCAAGGGAGTGAGGAACCGGCGCGGCTGATCATCCTAGAGCACAACGCAGGCAAGCCGGACCTTCCGACGATTGTGCTGGTCGGCAAGGGCATCACCTTTGATACGGGGGGCATCTCGCTGAAGAACAGCCAAGGGATGGAGCAGATGAAAGGCGATATGGGAGGTGCAGCCGCCGTGCTGAGTGTCCTTCAAGCCGTTGCGCAGTTGGACTTACCGCTCCACGTTGTGGGGCTGGCGCCCGTCACGGAGAACATGCCCGACGCGCGAGCCACGAAGCCCGGCGATGTGAAGAGATCACTCAAGGGTCTGACGGTGGAGATTATCAACACCGATGCAGAAGGAAGGCTGATCCTGGCTGACGCCCTCACCTACGCGGGCCAGTATGCGCCTGATGCCATCTTCGATATCGCCACCCTGACAGGCGGTCGTATTGTCGCGCTTGGAGACCACGCAGCGGCAGTCATGGGCGACGATGCCCTGATTAAGAGATTGAGGGATGCCGGGGATGCGACCAGAGAACGGGTCTGGCCCCTTCCGCTCTTCAAGGAGTATGGCAAGCAGCTGGAGAGCGATGTCGCCGATCTCAAGAACGTCGGCGGTCGGGCCGCCAGCAGCATCACTGCTGGCTTCTTCCTCAGCAAGTTTGTTCCAGACGACACAGCTTGGGTGCACATTGATATCGCGGGCCTGGAGTTCAGTGACAAAGCCAGCGCCTACGTGCCCAAAGGGAGCACGGGATTCGGCGTGCGGTTGCTGCTAGAGACGCTACGCCGGTGGTTGGCTTAGGGTGGCTTCAGCCACCCATCAGGTCTTGGACAGGCCTATGACACCGACCAAGAGCATCCAGGAACTGACTGATGCGATGAACGCCTTTGTCGAGGCAATGGGTTGGTATCGGCCCGATTCGCCATTCGAGCAGAGCCCGCGCAATATCGCGATATCCCTGACGCTCGAGGCGGCGGAGGTCTTGGAACACTACCAGTGGGGGGATGAGGCTCAACCCGAAGAACTGTCGGAGGAGCTGGCTGATGTCTTGCTCTATCTGCTCCAGCTAGCCTACCTGACCGACATCGACCTGGGCCAGGCTGTCCTGGACAAGCTGGCGGTCAACTACTGTCGATTCGGCCAGAGCCAGCAGGAAAGCAGTCCACATGCGAATTCTCGCCATCAGCGATGAGGTCAACAGCCACCTGTATCACGCAAACCTGGCCGAAGTCACCGGCCGAGTCGACCTGCTCCTAGGATGTGGAGACCTCCCCTATGGGTATATGGACTTCGTCGTCACCCAGACTGGCGCACCTCACGCGCTGTTCGTGCATGGCAACCATGACCGACCGGAGCGATTGCCCAGCGGAGGCCAAATCGGGCATCCTCAGGGCTGGAGCGATGCGGACCGGCACGTCATCTACCTTCAGGATCTGGACTTGCTCGTCGCGGGTCTGGAAGGCAGTATCCGGTATGCCCCAGGGCCCCCGTACCAGTATTCCGAGCGACAGATGCGCTGGCGGGCGCTGTCCCTCGTGCCGCAGCTGCTCTGGAGTCGTGTGCGCCACGGGCGCTACCTGGACATCCTCATCGCCCATGCACCGGCTGAGGGCATTCATGACAGCCGCGTTGGCGCGCACAGAGGGTTCCGCACATTTCTGCAGTTGATGCGATGGTTCAAGCCTCGAATCTTCCTGCACGGGCACAACCATCGCTATGGTCCAGGGCGCTGGCACACACATTTTGAGGGGACAGAGGTCGTTAACGTTCATCCTTTCTGCATCATCGATTACGACGATGGTTCCGTCACCTACACGAACTTACGTCAGCAGCAGTATGACTGATAGACAAACATAGCATAGGCAAGGGAGCAAGAGAGAACCATGGCAGAATTCCTGACACCACAGAGCGAAGACTTCTCCAAATGGTACAACGAGATCGTGCAGAAAGCTGACCTGGCAGACTACTCGCCAGTCCGCGGATGCATGGTCATCAAGCCCTACGGGTACACGCTCTGGGAACGGATCCGTGACGAGCTCGACCGGCGGTTCAAAGCCACCGGCCATGTGAACGCCTATTTCCCACTCTTTATTCCGATGAGTTTCCTGGAGAAGGAAAGTGACCACGTCGAGGGATTCTCCCCGGAACTGGCGGTCGTCACCCACGGCGGCGGCAGCGAACTTGAGGAACCCTTGGTGGTACGCCCCACCTCTGAGACCATCATAGGGCACATGTACGCTAAGTGGATCCAGTCCTATCGTGATCTTCCCCTGCTCATCAACCAATGGGCTAACGTGGTTCGGTGGGAGATGCGTACCCGGCTCTTCCTGCGCACAACAGAGTTCCTCTGGCAAGAGGGGCACACAGCCCACGCGACGCAAGAGGAGGCCGTCGAGGAGACATTACGGATGCTGGGCGTCTATACGGACTTCGCCGTGAAAGAAGCTGCCATTCCCGTGATCCCGGGGCGGAAAAGCGAGAGTGAGAAATTCGCGGGCGCCATCGCCAGCTATACGATTGAGGCCATGATGAGGGATGGCAAGGCGCTGCAGTCGGCCACCAGCCACTTCCTGGGCCAGAACTTCGCCAAGGCTTTCGACATTCTGTACTTGGACGAGAACAACGAGCAGCAATACGCGTGGACCACCTCGTGGGGTCTGAGCACGCGGATGGTGGGCGCCGTGGTGATGACCCATGGGGACGACCAAGGGCTCGTGCTGCCTCCGCATCTTGCCCCAACCCAGGTCGTCATCGTTCCCATCTGGCGTAAGGACAAAGAGCGTGACACCGTATTGACCGCTGCCAAGGACATCCAGGCGCGGCTGAGCAGCGTGGTGCGGGTGGAGCTGGATGCGCGGGAGGGCTACTCCCCCGGCTGGAAGTTCAACGATTGGGAGATGCGCGGCGTGCCACTGAGGGTTGAGATCGGGCCCCGCGACATTGAGAACCAGAACGTGATGGTCGCGCGCCGCGACATCCCGGGCCGCGACGGCAAAGTCCTGATCCCGATGTCTGAGATTGAGAAGCGCATCCCAGAGCTGCTGGAAACCGTGCAGGAATCCATCTATCAGAAGGCTTTGACCTTCCGCAACAGCAACATCCAGGACGTGGAGACTTACGAGGAGCTTGTAGAAGCCGTGGAGACAGGCTTTGCCAGGGCCTGGTGGGCGGGCGATATCGAGGACGAAGGCCGTCTCCAGACCGAGACCAAGGCCACGGTCAGGTGCATCCCCGACGATCAGCCTGGCGGCAGCGGGAGGTGCGTCCTTACCGGGAGGCCCGCCACCGAGGTTGCGATCTTCGGGAAGTCCTACTAGTCACCGAAGCCTGACGGCAAACGCACCCGAGACGGGGAAACCGGGGCAGCACTGGCTGCCCCGGTTCGTGTTAGGCATTGCGTCTATCCCAAAGCCGCCCTAGTGGTCAGTGAAGCTGGTTCGTAGTAACCGCTTCAGCGGTTCCGCGGCTGAGGCCGCGACGACACACCTCAACTATCAGGTTAACTGAGCACTAGGTTACACCTTCGCCACCACAGACAGGGCAGTGAGGGTTCCTCTCGAAACTGACGATGTCGAAGGACATGTGCAGTCCATCCCATAGGAGAAGCTGGTCGACCAGCAACTCGCCGGCCCCCAGCAGGACCTGGAGCGCTTGTACAGCCTCCAACGCCCCCATGACGCCTGATGCAGCGCCAACCACACCCAACTCAGCCGGCGTTGGATACGTTCCTGGCTTCGGCACCTCTGGGAAGATGCAGGCCCGACACGCATGGCCGGGGACATAGGTGCCCATCTGGCCCTCCCAGCGGGCTACAGCGCCCCACACCAGCGGGATACCGGCATCAACACAGAGCTCATTCATCAAAGCCTTGGTCTCCAGGTTGTCGCTAGCCTCTACCACGAGATCATACTCCCGCACGAGTTGTAGGCCGTTCTCGCGCAGCACCCTTACCTCGTGCGGAATCGCCTTGACCGAGGGGTTGAGCGCCCGCACCCGCTGCACGGCAGTCACAGCTTTGCTGCGGCCCAGATCCTCGGTCGTGTAGAGGATCTGACGGTTGAGGTTGGATGCAGCCACCTTATCGGCATCGGCGATGCCCAAGGTACCGACGCCGGCGGCAGCCAGGTAAAGCAGGATCGGAGACCCAAGCCCCCCGGCACCGACAACGAAGACACGAGCAGCACTCAGCCGGCGCTGCCCAGCCTCGCCGATTTCGGGCATCACTAAGTGACGCGCGTAGCGTTCGTCCATACCACCCATATCCTGTTCGCAGACCAACTATGCGTGCACCAGTACTGCGTCAGCCCGAGCGGTCTCAACGTCCTCTTCAGCATCCGCCTCAGGGCTTTCGGAGACTGTAGACGACTCGGGGTAGCGCGGCTGCGCAGCAACCGGTTCCCGCACTTCGGCATCAGCCGGTAGCGGTGCCGGTGGGCGCGGAGACGATGGTCGCGGAGATGAACCGCCGGACGATGAGCCCGTCGACGGACCGGAAGGTGTGCGAGGCAGGAGCGATCCCCCCGTCCCCCGTGTTGCATAGGGCACGCTGCCAAAACGGGTCAAGAGCACCGCACCCGCTGCCGGTGGCACCAGCAGGAAGAGCAGGAGCGTATGTAGAAGCCCAAAGGGCCGCGAGAGCGCCAAAATGAAAGATGCAATGGCAGTGCCCACGATCGCTGCGGTCACCGTCTTGGGGGCAGCTTGATTGAACATCCCGGTGAGGATGCGCTGACCCAGGATCAGGCCTAAGGCAACCCAACCAAGAAGAACGCCCAGACCCACCACAACCATCCCCACGAAGGCAAAGGGGCTAAGGCAGATCGTGATCGCCAGAAGCACAGCGGCCAGGGACACCAAGATCAGCGTCAGCAGACCTACACCGAACGAAGTCAGTGGCGCCTCCTCGACGGCACGGCCCACACGCTCCAGCTGGTTGGGCCAGAGGCTGGCAAGGATCATGGCGAGCAGGGTCATCAGTACCACGCCCGCGATACCGCGCACAAGATTCCAGAAAGCTGTCACCCAACGAGGTGTCCCGCCAATCTCCACCGTTCTCCGCCAAGACCTGGGGAAGACAAAGGGGCCAGGTACGGAGATGTCCCAATCGCCTTCATCCACAGGGGTGACATCGCCTTCGACCACGGCGCCGGGAGCACGCGTCAAGTTGCCGGCGGTGGCAACATCACCCTCGATGTAGGCACTTTCGCCCAAGTTCAGCATACCAGCCGAGAAGACATCCCCTTCGATGCGACCGTCTATGTCCGCCGAGCCCATCACCACGAGCTGCCCAGCGATGACGGCGCCGGTATCCATCGTCAAGGGTCCAAAGACTGTGAGATCGCCGTTGATCTCGGAACCTTCACCCATCGAGACCGGTCCGCCGAAGACGACGAGGTCGCCGTTAACCCGATTGCCGGCCTGCAGCGTGTAGGCGCCGAAGTGGATGCCCCCGCCCTCTTGGCCGATTGGTGCAGCGGAGACGGGCAAAGCAACCAGAAGTACGAGCAACGCCAACAGCGCGACCCACCAAGTTCTCTTCATAATATGACACCTCCAGAGCTGAATAAACCCATCGTGCGACGCGGGCACATCGACCCACATCGCTTCGTGTCTCACAATGCCCCAGATGCAGCCTGAGTCCGGCGACGACTGGACAACCAGACAATGGCGAAGGTCATCAGGAGACCATTGGGCATCATCAACGCATAGGCCAGCACCGACGCCCCGACGATAAAAGGCAGCGCGCTACGCCAGCGTACAATCAACGCCAGAAGGGTCTGCACCAGCGAGTGAAAAAGCGCGCCGCGGGCCGAGACAATCGCCCCAATGCCCTGCTCGAAAGAAGCGAGGGCCGATCCCATGAGGCCGAACGCTGAGACCGCCACGACGACAACCACCAACAGACCAGCGAGGAAGCTAAGGTAGCGTCGCCAACGCTGTTTGTGGACGATCACCTGGACCGTGGTAGCCGTGAAGTCTGGCGACAAGGCCGGTGGGGTTGGCACCCCTGCCAGGAAAGCGTCGACGCGCGAGAGCATCGCCCATTCCTCTCGGCAAGCAGCGCACGTCTCCAGATGCACCTCCCAACGGAGACGTTCGGCCTCCGTCAAGTCGTCATCTAGAACGCGGATCCACCAAGCTTCGCTATGCATATCCTGCGGCGTCGTCTCTGATCCCTCGGGCTCGATGTTAGGCATACCGTTAGGCATACCGCTAGGCATACCACTAGGCATAAGCTTCCTCCTGAACCAACAATTCCCCAATCGTCCGGCGTGCCCGGAAGAGCCGCGACTTGATCGCCGAGACTGTCAAACCGGTCACTTCGTGGATCTCGGTATAAGGTAATCCTTCCCAATAGAATAGGGTAATGACCATACGATCTGTTGGACTCAATCCGTCCAGCACCGCACGCACGGCAGCCTGGCGCTCACGACGCAGGTACTCGGCCTCTGGGTTGGGACTATCACCCGGTTTCCACTCCCAGGCGCCATCCTCTCCCATCCCATCCAGGGATACGGGGTTCTTCCGCCGGCGGATACGATCAATGCAGCCGTTCGACGCGATGCGCAAGATCCACGGTTTGAAGGGACGATCGATATCGTAAGAGTGCAAGTTCGTGATGGCCTTCACGAGTGCTTCCTGGGTCGCGTCTTCGGCCTCTGCAGCATCTCCGAGCATCCGGTAGCAAACATTGAAGACACTCTGTTGATAGGTCTCAACCAACTGCGTTATAGCCGCCTCATCGCCCTTTTGCGCGGCGCTAAGAAAGTCGTCTTCCATTGCCTCCTACCCACCCCAGTCGGCCACCACGTGTGCACTACCCTGCAGCTTACACTATCTATACGTCAGGGCCACCGGCAGGTTGCAGAAATACAAGAGGGCGACTCGAAAGTCGCCCTCGCATATTCAACTCGCCCGTCGGTCTTGTCTAGATCGGTTCCATCCGGAAAGGTTCCTTGAGATCGTTCAGCAACAAAGATTCCGGTTCCTCCTCGACCTCGCTGAGCAACGTGCCCTTTGGGAGCTCCTTCTCGACAGGCACGCCCTCGTAGGTGTCGATCGGGCCATCAGAGCCCTCGATATCACCACGATAGCCTGTGCCGGCAGGAATCAGCTTGCCAATGATCACGTTCTCTTTCAGACCATACAGATGGTCCTCCGCCGATCGCACAGCCGCATTAGACAGAATCTTGATCGTATGCTGGAAGGACGCAGCCGACAGGAAGGAATCCGATGCCAACGACGCTTTGGTAAGCCCCAGCAAGACCTGCCGGGCGCGAGCCGGGTTCTTGCCCTCCTCGACCAGTTGGCGGTTGGTGCGCTCAAAGGAAACGCGGTCGGCCAAGTCCCCAGGCAGGAAATCGCTGTCACCCGATTCGGTCACGAGAACACGACTGAGCATCCTGCGGATAATCACCTCAAAGTGCTTGTCCGCGATATTCACGCCCTGCGTCCGGTAGACCTGCTGCACCTCGCTCAGGAGATGGAGCTGCACAGCCTCACGACCCTGGACCTGCAGGATCCGGTGCGGATTCGGGACACCCTCGTACAACTGCGTCCCGGCGGGCACCTCTTGACCATCGGCCACCAGCAGGCGCGCTGACGGCGGCACTTCATACTCCTGCTCCTGACGGACCTCATAGATGAGCACGATGTCTTGGCCATCGCGGCTGATTCGACCCTTAGCCTTGGCTCGCAGCTCCTCGTCACCATCCTCGGCATCGGAACGCGCCAGAATATCGTTCTGTGCGACCTCGTCACCGTCCTCCACGAAGACTTCCCAGCCCTCAGGAATATCGTAACTGACCTTCTTCACCTGGCTGTCAACAACTGTAACCTCAGCGTAATCGCCTTCGCGGGTGATATGGACGACACCGCTGATGTCGGTGATCTCAGCCTCACCCTCAGGCGACTTCCGCGCCTCCAGCAACTCCTCAACGCGGGGAAGACCGCTTGTGATGTCACCACTCTTGGACGCTGTACCACCGGTGTGGAAGGTCCGCAGCGTCAACTGCGTTCCAGGCTCACCGATGGACTGAGCCGCGATGATACCAACCGCTGTTCCAGTCTGGACCACGCCACCGCGCCCGAGGTCACCCCCATAGCATAGACTGCAGATTCCGTGCTCGAGTTCGCACGTCATAGGTGAGCGCACAAAGACATCCTCAACGCCCACGCTCATTAGCGCCTCAGCCGCGTCTTCATCGATCATCTCGTTGCGATCGATGAGCACCTCCCCTGTCTTGGGGTGCACGATCGGCGCGGCAGCGATGCGACCAGACAGTCGCGAGGCCAGCGGTTGGCCACCGATATTGTCTGTGGCCCGAATCCATATGCCGGCGCGTGTCTCACAGTCGTGCGCATTCACGATGATGTCCTGTACCGTATCGACCAGCCGCCGAGTCAGATAGCCGGCACCAGCCGTACGCAGGGCCGTATCGGCCAGACCCTTGCGGGAACCGTGCGTGGAGATGAAGTACTCCAGCGCCGTCAGTCCCTCGCGCAGATTGGATCGGATGGGTAGTGGGATGATCCGACCGGAAGGATCAGCCATCAGACCGCGCATGCCCGAGAGCTGCGAGATTGGACCGAACCCACCCTTGGATGCACCGGATTTGGCCATCACGGAGATGGGCCCGTACGGATCAAGCTGGCTCGCCACAGCCCTGGAGACGGAGTCTCGAGCGCGGGACCAGATCTCAACCGTCCGGTTATACTGCTCCTCCTCCGTAAGAAGGCCGCGCCGGTACTGGCGCTCAATCTCCGAGACCTCCTGCGCCGCACTGCCCAGGATTATCGGCTTCTCCTCAGGCACCGTCAGGTCGTAGACCGAGATCGTGACACCGGACAGCGTCGCGTACTCGAACCCCAGCCGCTTGATCGCATCGGCAAACTCGACGGCAGCCTCGCGGCCCACCCGACGGTAACACAATGCGATGAGGTCATTCAGCCCGCCCTTGTTCAACTCGTAGTTGATGGGGCGAAGAGGATCGGGCACAATGCGGTTGAAAAGCGCGCGGCCCACCGTGATGTCCACGGGGTTCTTCGGCGCCGGCAGCTCATCATAGATCTGAGCGACCTTGATCTTGGCGTGCAGTCCAACGACGCCTAGGCTGTAAGCCATCTCGACCTCGTCGAGATCCGCGAAGACCTTACCATCGCCCTTGTCGGAGTCCACATCCATGGTCATGTAGAAAACGCCCATGCACATGTCCTTGGACGGGCCGACAATGGGCTGCCCATCCGCGGGCTTCAACAGGTTGCGAGTCGCCAGCATCAACTTGCGAGCCTCTTCCACAGCCTTGCGCGAAAGGGGAACGTGCACCGCCATCTGATCGCCATCGAAGTCGGCGTTGAACGCCGAGCAGACGAGAGGGTGAAGCTGGATCGCCTTGCCCTCGACCAGAACCGGCTCAAAGGCCTGGATGCCCAGACGGTGGAGCGTTGGCGCGCGGTTGAGCATCACCGGACGATCCTGGATAACCTCCTCCAGCACCTCCCACACCTCGGGACGCTGGCGCTCAATCAAGCGCTTGGCAGCTTTGACATTGGTCGCGTAGTTGTATTCGACAAGGCGCTGGATGATGAAGGGACGATAGAGCTCCAGAGCCATCGTCTTCGGCAGACCACACTGGAACATCTTGAGATGCGGACCGACGACGATGACGGAACGGCCTGAATAGTCAACCCGCTTACCCAGCAGGTTGCGGCGGAAGCGGCCCTTCTTACCCTTGAGCATATCGCTCAGCGACTTGAGCTGGCGGCGACCACGACGGCTCATCGCCTTGCCGCGCTGGCTGTTGTCGATCAAGCTGTCGACCGACTCCTGCAGCATGCGCTTCTCATTGTTGATGATCACCTCGGGGGCGCCCAACTCAAGCAGGCGCTTGAGGCGATTGTTGCGGTTGATCACACGGCGATAGAGATCGTTGAGATCCGATGTCGCAAACCGACCGCCGTCCAGTTGTACCATGGGGCGCAGTTCGGGCGGCAGCACGGGCAACACGGTAAGGATCATCCACTCGGGCTTGTTGCGGCTCTTGCGCAACGCCTCAACCACTGTGAGCCGGCGGGTCGCGCGCTTTCGTCGCTGGGCCGAACGGCCGTATCGAACCTCGTGCCAGAGCTTCTCGGACATCTCTTCGAGATCCAGGGTCTTGAGGATCTCGTAGATCGCCTCAGCACCCATGCCGGCCTTGAAGACCTGTCCCCAGCGCTGACGCAGATCGCGATAGCGCTGCTCGTTGAAGAACTGGAGTCGCTGTAGACTGAGCAGCTCTTCACGCAGATCGCCATAGTGTGTGCGAATAATACCGACCTTATCCGCCAATTCCTCGCGAACCTGGCCAACCTCAGCTTCGACATCCTCAGCCTGAGCCTCGACACCCTCCTCAACAGGACTCAGCGCCTCTGCCTCACGCTGCCGGATCTCCTTCTCCAACGCATCCAACGCGTCCTGCGCCACGGTATTCAGCACGGCGTAATGGTCGCGCGTGACTGCCTCATCGGCATCGACGATTACCGTATCGGTGGCTTTGAAGTCGATGGGCTCGCTAGTCGTACGACCCATCATGCCTTCGAGACGCTCCTGCAGCCGGCGAGCCTCCCCAAGGATTGTCTCAGTCCGTTCGTTGAGCTCGTCCTCAAGCTGATCTCGGAGCTTCTCCTGGGCCGCCTCAAGCATCTCCTGGCGGTCGGCGACCCGGCCCTCTAGCTCGCCAATACGGGCTCCAGCTGCGTCGTCCATGCGCGCAATGCGAGCCTGCTCTTCCTCATCTATACGCTTGAGCGCGCGCTGGCGTGCATCTTCATCGACGGAGACAACGATATACTGAGCAAAGTAGAGAACGCGATCCAGATTCCGCTTACTGATGTCGAGCAGTACACTCAGGTGGCTCGGTATCCGACGCGTGTACCAGACATGTGCGACGGGCGCTGCCAAGGTGATGTGACCCATCCGCTCTCGCCGGACGGAAGAACGTGTTACCTCGACACCGCACTTGTCGCAGATGATCCCACGATAGCGAATGCCTTTGTACTTCCCGCAGTAACATTGATAGTCACGCGATGGGCCGAAGATGGCCTCACAAAACAATCCATCCTTCTCAGGACGGAGTCGACGATAGTTGATGGTCTCGGGCTTGGTGACCTCACCATATGACCAAGAGAGAATATCTTCAGGTGAGGCTAGGCTGATACGGAGAACCTTAAACGTGCGTGCTTCCGTCACCCGTTCATCACGGTTCATTCTTCCTCCCCTAGCGGACTGGGCCAAGCGGCCCTAAGAAATAAAACGAGCAGTTGAGCGTATGGCGTACTCACTGCTCTCCTCTCAAACGCCTTCCCTGTGGCGCGTGCCCGCTACAGGCAGGCACAGTTAGAGCTATTATAGCTGATCCACTCTAGAAGTCAACAACAATCGACAGGCAGCACAAAACCCGCGGGGATGGGATCCCCGCTCCAGGTTGTGTTTGCCTGTCTGAAGTCTTATCGCACAGCGAGCCAGTGTGCCTTATCCGTGATCGCGTAGGATGCGAATGAGAAGGTCGATCACTAACACCTAGTATACATATAACGCCCAAGGTTGTCAATCCCCACTAACACGCTATGATTGCCGTGTAGTCTAGCCTAACAGCCCTACCGAATGAGACTATCCGTGACATCCATGCGCGCTCTGCTCAAGACCATGCGCCCCCAACAGTGGACGAAGAACGCCTTCATCTTCGCGGCGCTCGTCTTTGACGTCAAGCTTTTCGATCTGACGCTCACACTGAGAACGGTTCTGGGATTCATCCTCTTCTGCCTGATCTCCGGCGTGGTCTACACGATCAATGACCTCGTCGATCTAGAGAATGACCGCCAGCATCCACAGAAGCGCCATCGTCCTCTCGCTTCAGGCGACCTCAGCCGGCGGTTCGCCATCGTTGCCGTTGCTGTCCTCTCGATGGGCACGATGACCGCTGCGGTACTGCTTGATGAGCACTTCGCTCGGGATCTCATCGCGTACTTCGTGTTACAGATTGCCTATTCGTTTGCTCTCAAGAACATGGTGCTCATTGACGTACTGGCAATCGCTGCAGGCTTTGTGCTGCGTGTGTCTGCCGGCGCCCCCCTGGCTGACGCGGGGATCTCCCCGTGGCTCTACATTTGCACGATCCTGCTCGCTTTGTTTCTCGGGTTGTCCAAACGCCGCGGCGAGCTGGTAGCCCTTCAAGATGGCGCCGAAAACCACCGGCCGATTCTGAGAGCCTACAACCTGCCCCTGCTGGACCAACTGATGAGCATCGTCACCGCTTCCATCATCCTGGCCTATGCACTCTACACGTTCTCTGCGCCCAACCTCCCGGCCAACTATACGATGATGTTGACCATCCCTTTCGTGATCTACGGCCTCTTCCGCTACATGTACCTGATCCAAGTCGAGCATTGCACCCTTGCGCCAGATGAGGTCCTGCTCACAGACCGGCCTATGCAGGCCGACATAGCGCTTTGGGGACTCAGCGCTATGGTCATTCTGTATCTGGGCCAGTGACCGGCATGCCAGTGAAGAAAGTTGAGCGCTCTGCCCCGGGGAAGATCATCCTCTGCGGCGAACACAGCGTGGTGTACGGGCATCCAGCCATCGCCGTTCCTATCAGCGACATGCGCTCCTATGCCAGAGTAGTACCGGGTCCCGCGGGACAGGGCCTACGCATCTGCGCGCTGGATCTCAATCAAGAGTGTGCGCTGATGGAGACCACGGACACACATCCTCTGGGCCGGCTCGCGCGTCTCGTCCTTCGTGAACTCGATCTTCCCGAACCTGATGCCGTGTTGACCGTCGCATCGGAACTGCCAATTGCCTCCGGTATGGGCAGCGGCGCCTCGATCTCTGTAGCTGCCGCGCGGGCACTCTCCGCAGCGCTGGGTGCAGAACTGCCGCCGGAAGCTATCAGCCGCATCACCTACGAAGTGGAGAAGATCCATCACGGCACGCCGAGCGGCATCGACAACACCGTGATCGCCTGGGAGCAGCCGGTTTATTTCGTGAAGGACACCTCCCCCAGAGGCCCTCTCGATGACCGGCCCGAAATGTTCGAGATACATGCCCCTCTCAAGCTGCTGATTGCCAACAGCGGCATTGCCAGCTCTACCAAAGAGGCCGTCGATGAAGTGCGCCGTCGCTGGACTGCAACACCAGCCTACTACGATATCGTCTTCAACTGCATCGGTGCCATCGCCCGCGCAGCGCGAGCTGCGGTGGAGCAAGGTGCACTCCACGCCTTGGGCACGCTGATCAACGAGAACCATGAGCTCTTGGTGAAGATGGGGGTGTCGCTGCCGCAACTGGACCAGCTGATCGCCGCCGCTCGCGCTGCCGGCGCTCTGGGCGCCAAGCTGACCGGCTCAGGGCAGGGCGGCAACATCATCGCCCTGGTTGAGGATGAGACCAAGGATGCAGTGCAAAAGGCCGTGATCAAAGCGGGTGCTGTCTCAGTCTGGCAGACAACCGTGGGGCTACAGGATGCCTGAACCGCTGGAAGCCCCGCCGCTGATCTTTGCCAAGCTCGGTGGGTCCTTGATCACCGACAAACGACATCGCAGCACGCCCCAGTTGGCGATTCTGCGCCGGCTGGCCAAAGAGCTGCGCGCCGCGCTTGAGACAGGCAAACGCCCCGATCAGAGGAACGCATGGCCTGACCGCGACGATCCGCACCGCCCGCCCTTCCAGCTGGTCCTCGGACACGGCTCCGGTTCGTTCGGTCACTGGGAAGCCAGCAAGTTCGGGACGCGCAATGGTGTACAGACGGATGAGGAGTGGCACGGCTTTGCACGCGTCAGTGCCGCCGCACTCCAGTTGAACCGGCTTGTCACAGAGAGCTTCATAGAAGAGGATGTGCCAGTTCTCAGCCTGCAGCCGGCAGCCTCTGTACTGGCGAAGGACGGTGCGATCACGCGACTGGAAATCGATCCCCTGTACAGGGCGCTAGGACATGGGCTCGTGCCCCTTGTGTTCGGCGACGTTGCCTTTGATGACGAGATTGGAGGCACGATCCTATCCACTGAAGACATCTTCGTCTACCTGGCCAGAATCCTCAAGCCATCGTGGATCCTGCTCTTTGGCAATGCACCCGGCGTCCTGGACGAGACGAGACAGACAATTCCGTTGATCACGCCGGCATCCTATCCTGCCGTTCAGAAACAACTGGGGGGGTCGGGATACACCGATGTCACGGGTGGCATGGCTGATAAGGTGCAGCGAATGGTCGCCCTCGTGCACGAACAGCCTGACCTGCGCGTGCGAATCCTCAGCGGGAGCAGGCCGGGCAACTTCAGGGATGCCCTTCGGGATCCAGAGTTCCACACGAGCGGCACCCTCATCTGTAGCCAGCCTGTGGCTCCGCATCGACAACGCTAGCGGGTGTTTGTGAGCATCTCGGGTTGAGTCCATCTATGCACAGACCGGTGAAGTATACCGGCAGCACCTTGCCGACGGGTTGGAGCAGCCGCTTGGCCGTTCTGATGTTGTTGCTCCTCGGCACCGCTTTGCGTATGAGCGCGATCGGCACCACGCCTCCCGGACTCTACCACGATGAAGCGCAGCACGGCATCGACGCCCTTGCCGTGCTAGAGGGCCGCCCTGCCTTCTACTTCCAAGCCAACAACGGCAGGGAGCCGGTGTACATCTACCTCGTTACCGCAGCCGTAGGGGTGCTGGGCCGCAGCCCCCTCGCCATCCGGCTCCCGGCATGCTACGTGGGGATTCTCACCCTCGCAGCATCCTACGATCTAGGCCGCACACTATGGGGTAAACGCGCTGGGCGATGGCTGCTGGCCATCCTAGCCGTGACCTTCTGGCACGTGCACCTGAGCCGAATGGGATTCCGGGCTGTATTGCTGCCCCTGTTCACAGCGTTGGCATTGTCCCAGGCGGCAAAAGCGCTGCGCTTCCGTCGCTCAGGCCACTGGGTTGCCGCAGGCGTCTTTTACGGCGCCAGTTGGTATACCTATATGGCCGCACGCTTCACGCCCATCGCCATTGCGGCACTGATCATCTATGGGCTCCTCACGCACCGCACCCGATGTTTGAGCCAGTGGCGGGGTATGGTCCTCGCAGCAGCTGCTGCCCTTATCGTGCTGCTGCCCTTGGGCATCTACACCCTGGTCCACCCCGACATTGTGCTTGCCCGTAGTGGCCAAGTCTCGATCTTCAATGAGACGATTCATCGCGGTCGGTTCTGGGCAACGCTGGGTAGCCACATCCTGAAGACCGCCGGCATGTTTACAGTTCGCGGCGACCGCATCTGGCGGCACAATCTTGCGTGGCGCCCGGTCTGGGATCCAGCCCTGGGCCTTGCCTTTGTGCTAGGTGTGGGTGTCGCGCTAGGTTCGTTCCGGCGCAATCCCGGTGCGGCACTCGGACTCCTATGGACGGCAGCGATGGCGCTTCCAACCTTGTTGGCTGAAGACGCCCCTCACTTTCTGCGCGGGGTGGGTGTGCTGCCAACCGCTGTGCTGATGCCCGTTCTGGGCCTGGATTGGATCTCAGCGCGCCTGGTCCGTGCCAGAGCGTCGACGCCCCGCCAGGCGCCCCCACCAGGCCTGCGGCAGCGGTGGTGTTTGCCGCCACTGTCGCGGGCAGTCCCGGTGCTGTTTCTGACATTGGGTCTGGCGAGTACGGTCTATGACTATTTCGTCCGCTATCAGGCTGAACCCCTGACCTACCACTGGCTCGAGGGTGGGCCGATGGCAATGGCTGCCGAAGTCAACGAGCTTCGCGGCGCGGGATGGAATGGAACCCAGATGCTCCGGAACCGAAGCATGTCCGAGGACAACAGGGAGCCCAGAGCCTACTTCGATGCTGACCTTTACGCCGAATGGACTGCTGTGCCCTATCTGTTGCCGGAGCCTGCAGTGCATTTCCTGCCCACAGAGACCCTCGTAGGAGCCAATGCCGGCGCTGTCTTCGTCGTCTGGCCTTACCGACCTTGGGAGCAGGACGTGCTGCCTGCTCTGGCCCATCCGGTCTACATCCAGGTGCGCGCAGGACCGGAGGCACAGGGCGATCTGGATCCAGAGCCCTATGTTATCGCCACCATCATTGAGGTAGATCCCCGCCCGGATGTTCCAGCGCCCATCGCTGCTTTCGAGGAAGGCATTGTCCTTCGTGCAGCACTGGTTGAGGTCCCACCGGAGACCCCACGCACGCTAACGACGCCCACCGTGAATCTCTGGTGGGAAACCACACAGTCCCTCTCTACGGACTATACGGTCTTTGTGCACTACCTGCGAAACGGCGAACGAATCGCCCAGCACGATGGCCCACCGGGGCTGGGACATCTGAACACGACAACCTGGCAACCGGGCGACCTGATATTGGACCGGCACGCCATCAGCGATCTGACCCCGAAGCCCGAGCACGATGTCTTGCGGATCGGTCTCTATGACCCAAGCACGGGCGAAGGTCTCGGCATTGTGGACCCAATGGGCGCCGTTCAGGCGGATGCGTTTGAGACGCCGGTCATCCTTATCGAGCCGTGACCACACCCACGTACCTCGCAGAATATGACTGCAGCACATCGCGGGTTGCCGGCCCCACAGCCGCGCGCGTTCTGGTCACCGTCATCGCCATCGCCTGTGG
>JAFGNI010000387.1 GCA_016927095.1 Anaerolineae bacterium
CGGCGTCTCCGCCGAGGAGTCCAACATCAAGGGTTGGATCAAAGCCGGTGCCGTCTGCGTCGGTATGGGCAGCGCGATGGTGCGCAAGGACTGGCTTGCCGCCGGCGAGTACGACAAGATAACGGAGAACGCCCGCCAGGTGCGGCAGTGGATTCGCGAAGCGCGTGCCGGCTAGCCGCTCGACCGATTCAGACTTACCTTCCGGGAAGGTGCGCCGGGCCCAGTCCACACAGGAAAGTCCGCAATCGGACAGCTTCCTAAGTTGAGACAACATCCGGCCTTCCCGGAAGGTCCGCGCAATCCATGGCTATCCCAGGAGCGCGAGAGCCAGCGCTCGCACTCCCTTTCCTTCTAGTGACGGAACGACTGCAACCTAAGACAACAAGGAGATGAGACATGCCGAAGATTTCCTTCCTTGGCGCCGGCAGCACCGTGTTCGCTAGGAACCTGATGGGTGACATCCTCAGCTTCCCCGAACTCACGGACTGCACCATCAGCCTTCACGATATCGACGCCTACCGGCTCGAGACCTCGGAGATCGTCGCCCATCGGGTGGCGGAAGCGCTCGACGCCCACCCGACCATCGAGGCCACCACAGATCGCCGGGCGTCCCTGGAAGGCGCCGACTACGCGATCGGTATGTTCCAGATCGGAGGCTACGAGCCTTCGACGGTGGTCGACTTCGAGGTCCCCAAGAAGTACGGGCTGCGCCAGACCATTGCGGACACATTGGGCATCGGCGGCATCATGCGCGCCCTCCGCACTATCCCCGTGATATTGGATATGTGCCACGACATGGCGGAGGTAGGACAGCCGCACATCACCTTCCTGAACTATGTCAACCCTATGGCGATGAACTGCTGGAGTGTCTTCCGCGCCACCGACATCAACACCGTGGGCCTCTGTCACAGTGTCCAGGGCACCGCAGAGCAACTGGCTCGGGACATTGGCGTGCCCATCGAGGAAATCAACTACCTCAGCGCGGGCATCAACCATATGGCCTTCTATCTGCGCTTCGAACGCAAGACAGAGGACGGCTACGAAGACCTCTATCCCTTGATCCGGCAGGTTGTGACCGAGGACCGCGTGCCGGACTGGAACCGCGTCCGGTACGATATCCTGACGCGGCTGGGCTATTTCGTCACCGAGTCCAGCGAACACTTCGCCGAGTATACCCCGTGGTTCATCAAGCGCGACCGTCCCGATCTCATCGAGAAGTACAACGTGCCCTTGGATGAGTATCCCCGCCGCTGCGAGGCTCAGATTGCAGGCTGGGAGCAGATGCGCCAGGAGCTGGAACAGGGCGCCGGCATCGAGGTCCGTCGGAGCAAGGAATACGGTTCGCTGATCATCCACAGCATGGAGACCGGAACCCCACGCGTCGTCTACGGCAGCGTCACCAACAACGGCATCATTGACAACCTCCCCCAGGGCTGCGCGGTTGAGGTGCCGGTACTCGTCGACAAGAACGGCCTGCAGCCCACAAAGATCGGCACCCTCCCTCCCCAGCTCGCCGCTGTGATGCGGACCAATATCAACGTCCAAGAGCTGGCGGTTGAGGCGGCGCTAACCCGCAAGCGCGAGCACATCTACCACGCCGCGATGCTCGATCCCCACACCGGCGCTGAGCTAGACCTTGACCAGGTCTACAGCCTGGTGGACGATCTCATTGAGGCGCACGGGGACTGGCTGCCGGATTACAGCTGAGTCGAAAGTCGAGAGTCTTGATTCATGCTTACGGCTGAGCGAGTCTTGCGCCGTCCGCCGGGCCACCTGCATTCACCCTGCATGAATCAGGACTTTCGACTCCAGAGTCGCAGTGACGGATCCCCGTATACACAGGAGACCCCATGGACACGCTGACCACCTACGACCGCATCGCCAGGATGTACGCGCATCAGGAAGCCGATCGCATTCCCGTCATCGACTCCCCTTGGAACGCGACGATCGAGCGCTGGCATCGCGAGGGGATGCCAGAGGATGTGAGCTTCGTCGACTTCTTTGGTCTCGACAAGATCGCCCATATCAGTGTGGACAATAGCCCCCAGTATCCCACAGAGGTAATTGAGGAAACCGAAGAGTATGTGGTCAATACGACCGCGTGGGGCGCGACGCTGAAGAACTGGAAGCACATCGCCTCCACACCGGAGTTTATAGACTTCAAGATCGACAGCCCCGACGCCTGGCGAGAGGCCAAAGCCCGGATGACACCCAGCGACGATCGCGTTCCGTGGGACCGGCTCAAGGCGACCTACGGCACATGGCGTCGCGAGGGCCACTGGATCGAGGCCTACATGTGGTTCGGCTTCGACGTCACGCACTCTTGGACCGTGGGAACCGAGCGTCTTCTGATGGCCCTCTTGACCGATCCGGGCTGGTGCGTGGAGATGTTCAACCACTTTCTTGACATCGACATTGCCCTTCTGGACAAAGTCTGGGACGCAGGCTACACCTTTGACGCCGTTAACTGGCCCGATGATATGGGATACAAACTCAACCAGTTCTTCTCGGTGCGCACCTATCGCGAGCTGCTCAAACCTGTGCACAAGCGCGCCGTTGACTGGGCCCACGCCAAAGGGGTGAAAGTCAGGCTGCACTCATGCGGCGACATCCGGCCCTTCATCCCGGAGTTGGTGGAGATCGGCATCGACGGTCTCAACCCGCTCGAGGTAAAGGCGGGCATGGATCCCTTGGCCATCAAGGCGACCTACGGCGACGATCTCCTACTGCACGGCGGCATCAACGCCGTGCTCTGGGACGATCGGGAAGCCATCGAAGCGGAGATGCAGCGCGTGGTTCCCAAACTCAAAGAGAACGGCGGCTACATCTTCTCCTCAGACCATTCGGTCCCGTCCGATGTGAGCCTCGAGGACTTCCGCCACATTGTGGAGCTGGCAAAGGACTTGGGCAGCTACGACTAGGACGGCCTCCTAAGATCACGCCAAAGAGACCAAGACCTCAGCTGCGACGGCGGCCCCCACGATGCCCGCGCGATTGCGAAGCTGTGCCGGCACGATCTCTGTGTCGACGGTCAGGATGTCTTCGAACTTGGCCATCTTCTTGCTGGCACCCCCACCAAGGATGTAGAGGTCGGGCCAGAAGAGCGCATCGATGCGGTGCAGATAGCGGTCGAACCGCACAGCCCACTCACGCCACTTGAGGTGATCGCGCTGGCGAGCCCCATCCGACGCCTGCCACTCGGCGTCCTGGCAGTCCATCTCGATGTGACCCAGTTCGGTGTTCGGGACAAGTACGCCGTCTGTGAAGAGCGCGGTGCCCAAGCCCGTGCCAATGGTGATGATGAAGACTACGCCCTTGCGGTCACGACCGGCGCCAAACCGCATCTCAGCGATCCCGGCAGCATCCGCATCGTTGAGCACGCGGACCGGGCATCCCGTGACCTTAGACAGCAATGCCTCCGCATCCGTGCCGATCCAGCTCTTGTCCACGTTGGCAGCTGTCCGCGCCACCCCGTGCTGAATGACGGCGGGAAAGCCGGCGCCGATGGGACCCTTCCAGCTGAAGTGCCGGGCAACCTCAGCAACCACTTCCGCAACGTCCTGCGGCTTCGCCCCCTCGGGCGTGGGAATGCGGAAGCGCTCCCCAAGCATACGACCCGCCTCGGTGTCCACCGGCGATCCCTTGATCCCCGAACCACCAATGTCAACGCCTAGAATCTCCATCCTTGCCTCCTAACACAGTCTACCAAGCTGTGACTGCCAAAGACTTGGTCACTCGGACGGCAGACGACTTGGCCTAGAGCCGCTCCCCAAGCTGCAGCTGGGCGCGCAGTTCCGCCGCTCGTCGCCGAATCGCCTGCATCTCAACCTCCGGACGGCGGGCCAGTGCCGCGAGCATAAGGTTCATCCGCGGCGCCATCGCTCGCAGACGCGCTTCGTTGCGGGCCAGGAAGTCCCAGTAGAGCGCGTTGAATGGGCAGCTATCGCTCTCCGCAGCCGTCCGGTGATCGTAACCACAGCCCGCACAATAGTCGCTCATCTTGTGGATGTAGTTGGCCGAGGCCGCATAGGGCTTCGTCGCCACGATTCCACCATCCGCGAAAAGAGCCATGCCGATGACATTGGGCGTCACAACCCAATCGTAGGCATCCACATAGGCTAGATAATACCACGCATTGACCGCCTGCGGATCAGCACCGGCGATGAGCGCGAAGTTGCCCGTCACCATGAGTCGCTGGATGTGATGGTTGGTGCCGTGAGCCAGAACGGTCTTCACCGCCTCGCCGACACAGCGCATGGACGTTTTGCCATCCCAATAGAACGCCGGCAGTGGCAAGTCGGCTCCCAACGCGTTACTCTCACGATACGCCGGCATCTTCAGATGGTAGACCTGATAGAGAAACTCCCGCCACCCGATGACCTGGCGTACGAAGCCCTCCACGGAGTTGAGGCGTGCCGCCCCCTCCTCATAGCGTGCCACCGCCCGCCGGCAGATATCCAACGGCTCGAGCAGCCCGACGTTGAGCAACGGCGACAGCAGGGAATGACATAACGCGCGCTCGCCGGCGACCATCGCATCCTCATAGGGGCCGAAGCAGTCCAGGCGCTTGTCCAGGAAGTCCTCGAGGAATTCCTCGGCGTGGCTCCGCGTCACGGGCCACGCGAAGCACTCTGCCGACCCGATGTTCTCCGGGAAGTGCGCGGTGACCTCGTCAATCACCGACGCCGTGACCGCATCGGGCGCATAGCGCGGCACCGCGGGGAAGGCGACCCCCGCCGCAGGGGTCTGCCGGTTCTGCGCGTCCAGGTTCCACGTGCCCGAGACCGGTCCGTCTTTCGTCATCAGTAGCCCCATCTCCCGCCGCATGTCCCGGTAGAAGGGCTCCATCGTCAGGCTCTTGCGGTCAGCCGCCCAGCCGGCAAATGCATCGCGGTCACTGAGGAACATATCGTTAGCCACGATTTCAACGCGCGCGCCCAGAGACGCCGCGACACGCCTCAGAGAGGCCGTTCGCCCGTACTCCGCCGTCTCCATCAGCAGCAGACGGTCGGGCTGCCACTTCTGCAGGTGTGTGCGTATGGGCGAGACCAGGTCGGCCTGCATCTCATAGTAGTCGACGCCGTAGCCCAGGCCCTCCAACTCCCGGGCAAAATGGCGCATCGCCGACCAGACAAACACAAGCTTCTGCTTGTGCCAGGGGTGGATGCCGGCCCGGGGCAGCGATTCGATCATCACCACAACGGTGCGTGCTCTCCCGTGCGCCTTCAGGCCGGGATGGGACAGCGTCAACTGATCGCCCAGGATCCAAACCGAGGTCCTCATCGAGGTCCAGTATAGACCGGGCCGAAGCCGGCGTCAAAGCACAACACACCCCCGAGCTTGGCAGCCCGGGGGTGTGGCTGAATCACGTGATGGTGATCAAACCAGACGGCAAGCTCACCAACCGTCGTTGTCGCGACCGCGCCCGCGGCCTCCGCCACCACCGCGACGAGGTCGTCCCCCACCGCGACCATCATCCTTCCGCGGCTGTGCTTCGTTGATGCGGAGCGTCCGACCCTGATGATCCTTCTCGTTCAGTCCCTCAATCGCGGCTTTACCTTCCGCTTCATTGGGCATCTCAACAAAGGCAAACCCGCGTGAGCGGCCCGTCTCGCGGTCCGTGATCACCCGCACCTCGGCGACCTCACCATAGGCTGCGAATAGCTCCGTGAGTTCTTCCTCTGTTGCCCGATACGACAAATTACCGACATAGATTCTCATCCTGACACGTCCTTTCGCACTTCTGAAGTTCTGGAAGCCCGTGATTGTGAGAGATTCGGCTCCACTGCTATTGTACACAGAGATGCCACAAACGCAATTGCGCAGGGCGCAATACGGGCGGGTTGCCAGCATTTGGCTTCTGCACAGTCTGAGGTAGAATCACAATCCCGTAGGAGGTGATCCATGTCAACTAGGTACATATTCATCACCGGCGGCGTGGTCAGTTCCCTCGGGAAAGGCATCATGGCTGCTTCATTGGGACGCGTGCTCAAGGCACGTGGCCTGCGTGTATCCATCCAGAAACTCGACCCCTATCTCAACGTTGACCCCGGGACTATGGCCCCCTACCAGCACGGCGAGGTCTTCGTGACCGAGGATGGTGCGGAGACCGACCTCGACCTCGGACACTATGAACGCTTCATCGATGAGAACCTCACCCAGATGAGCAATGTGACCACGGGCCAGGTCTATAGCGAGGTCATCGCCCGGGAGCGGCGCGGCGACTTCCTGGGCGGGACCATCCAGGTCGTCCCCCATGTCACCAACGAGATCAAGCGGCGCATCATCCGTGCACCCCAGGAGCTGGAAGCCACCGTCGCGATCATCGAGATCGGTGGCACCGTCGGCGACATCGAGGGCCAGCCCTTCTTGGAAGCGATCCGCCAGATGCGTAACGATGTGGGCCGTAAGAAGGTGCTCTACATCCATGTGACGCTGTTGCCCCACCTCTCTGCAAGTGGAGAGCTCAAGACCAAGCCCACGCAACACAGCGTCCGCGAGCTGCGTGGCATGGGAATCCAGCCGGACCTCGTCGCGCTGCGGTCCGACTTCCCCATCGACGATGAGATCAGGGACAAAGTCGCACTTTTCTGTGACGTGGACCGTGAAGCCGTGGTCTCCCTCCTCACTGTCGACAGCATCTACAGAGTGCCACTGATGCTCGAAGAGGCCGGCATAGGGGATCTCGTCGTCAAACGCCTGGCACTTAAAAAGAAAGTTCAAGCGCCTGAACTCGAAGAGTGGTGTCGTATCGTCAAGAAGCTTGACACGCCCAACCCCCGATTGCGCGTGGCCCTGGTCGGCAAATACGTCGAGCTCCACGACGCCTATATGAGCGTTCGAGAAGCCCTGATTCATGCTGGCCTGTGGCACGACCATGACGTGGAGATCGACTGGGTTCACAGCGAGGATTTGGAGCGAGGTAAGGATGTCGACCGCCTGCTGGCAGCCGACGGGATCATCGTGCCCGGCGGTTTTGGCTATCGCGGTATCGAGGGGAAAATCGTGGCGGCCCGCGTTGCCCGTGAGAACAAGATCCCCTATCTGGGCCTCTGCCTGGGAATGCAGGTGATGTGCATCGAGCTGGCGCGCCACGCGCTGGACAGCGACGAGCCCAATAGCACGGAGTTTGAGCCCAAGACGGCGCACCCCGTCATCTCATTGATGCCCGATCAGCACGCCATCGTCGACATGGGCGGCACCATGCGGTTGGGAAGCTATCCGTGTGAATTGCAGCCTGGCACAAAGGCACGCAAGGCCTACGACCTTGAACGCGTCGCGGAGCGCCACCGCCATCGCTTTGAGTTCAACAACGCCTATCGCGGCCTGCTCTCCAAAGCCGGCATGGTCTTCAGTGGTCTGTCGCCCGACGGCAGATTGGTCGAGATCGCGGAGCTGAGAGACCATCCCTGGATGGTAGGCAGCCAATTCCACCCTGAGTTCAAGTCACGCCTCCAACGCCCGCACCCGCTCTTTCGCGACTTCGTGGGGGCAGCGATCGCGTGCAAGGACAACGTGACGGAC
>JAFGNI010000388.1 GCA_016927095.1 Anaerolineae bacterium
AGATAGCAGAGCGTATTGGCGATGCCGTCCCATTTGGGCAGAAACGTCTCGGTGAATATCGCTATGCGCATAGCTCTCCTATTTGATCCGTCCGCCATCTCCGTGATCTCACTCAAAGGATTATCTCCTAACGCTATTAACTATGCCTTAAGTCCAGGTTAAGGCACGGTAAAAGCCTGGCGCATTAGCTTGTTAACCGTGCATTAACAATCCGGTAAACAGGCGTTAACGCGCATTCTGTATCCTAACTATAGGTGCATTCCGGAAAAAACCTAAAGGATCACTATGCATACGCCAAAGCTCAACCTCGTCCTCTTCACCGTCTACCTGATGGCGACGCTTGGGGTGTTGGTTGCATCGTTGGTGTCGCCTGCGGTGCGTGCTGCGGCTCCCGCGCCGTTGCGCGACCTTATCCTTCCCCCGCCGAAGCCTGTGGAGCTCCAGGTGCTGTACTCCACCGAGAAGGAGGCGTGGATTGAGGAGGCGGTGCGCCGCTTTGAGAGCCGCCGCGATGCCCGGGTTGGTGGGCGTCCCATCGACGTTCAGCTATCGGCATCGGGGTCGCGAGAGATGTACCTGGCAATCTTGGATGAGGAAGTTGAGCCCGATGTGATCAGTCCCGCCAGTATGCTGCAGATCTCCCTCCTCCAGGATCTCTCCGCGAGCAAGTTCGGTACCCCAATCGTCAACAAGGCCGACACCGAGACCTGTCGACCGGTGCTCACCTCGCCAGTCATCCTCGTTGCCTGGGCGGACAGGGCCGACGTGCTTTGGGGTCAGGACCCGAACGGCTCGATGTGGCTGCGGATGCAGGAGGCGCTCACAGATCCTCGTGGATGGGAGGCCTTCGGACATCCCGAGTGGGGCTTCATCAAGTTCGGACACACGGATCCTTTGAAGTCGAACAGTGGCTTCCAGACGATCCTTCTGATGACCTACAACTACCTGGGCAAGACGCGTGGCCTGACATCCCAGGATATCCTGGCCAATGAGGCCTACCAGCAGTGGTTCACGGACTTCGAGAACACGATCTCGGAGTTCGGGGACAGCACCGGCACCTACATGAATGAGATCATCTCCTACGGCCCCAGCCTCTACGACTTCGTGACGGTCTACGAGGCCACCGCGATTGGCCAGATGGAGAATGCCGTAGGTCGCTACGGAGAGCTGCGGGTCTATTACCCGCCAGCCACATCTCTCAGCGACCACCCATTCTGCGTGCTCCAGGGCAGCTGGATCACGCCGGAGAAGGCCGAAGCAGCCAAGCTGTTCCTGGATTTCCTCACCGACATCGAGATGCAGGAGCTCGCGCTGCTTGAATACGGGTTCCGACCGGTCCATTCAGGCGTCCCTATTGATCAGCCTGGTAGCCCCTTTCTGAGGTACGTTGACAACGGTGTCAGGTTGACAATCCCGCCTGAGGTGGAGGTCCCACCTGGCAATGTCCTCAACACGCTGCTCGAGTTCTGGGCCCGCAATATCCAGCGCTAGGTCATACAATTAGAGACGATGAAGCGACATCTACGCACGGCAGCTACACTGATCTTCCTGGCCTCCCTCTTTCTGAGTGCGTGCCAGGTGGGTGGCATTCTCCCGGTGGGGAAGCGGGTCGTCGTCACGATGGTTTATGGGTCTGAGAAGCAGGCCTGGTTGGAGCCCCTGGTGGCCGACTACAACGAACAGAGGAACAGGACCGAGGAGGGCTCGGTGATCGTCATCGAGGCGACGCCCATGGGCTCCATTGAGTCTGGCGATGCCATCGTCGAGGGGCGGATCCAGCCCATAGTCTGGAGCCCTGCCTCCTCGGCTTATGTGCCCGTGACCGATACGAAGTGGCGCCAAATGCATGGCGAGGATCTGACTCTGGAGACGCCCAACGATCTTGTCCTAAGTCCGGTGGTGATTGCGATGTGGCGACCGATGGCGGAGGCGCTGGGTTGGCCCGAGGAGACGCTGGGCTGGTCGGACATAGCGGAACTGGCCGTCTCCGAAGATGGTTGGGCCGGGTACGGTTATCCGGAATGGGGGACCTTCAAGTTCGGGCATACGGCGCCAAATCGCAGCAACAGTGGGATTATCTCCGTCATCGCCGAAGCCTATGCCGGCGCCGGGAAACAACGCGATCTGACGATGGAGGATCTCCAGGATGCGGATGTCATCGCCTTCATGACCGCGGTTGAGAGCTCCATTATCCACTACGGTTCGAGCACCGGCTTCTTCGCGACCCGTATGTTCGAGCGGGGCCCTTCCTATCTCAGCGCCGCGGTGATGTACGAGAATCTTGTCGCGGAGCAAGAGGCCAAGCGCTTGAGTGGTGAGAGCAACCAGCTGCCCGTTGTGGCTATCTATCCCAAGGAGGGCACTTTCTGGAGCAACCATCCCTATATCGTCCTGAACGCGCCGTGGGTCTCTGAGGAGCAGCGCGAGGCGGCGGAGATGTTCGAGGCCTTTCTGTTGGCGGAGCCTCAACAGATCCAGTCCATCGCGTATGGCTTCCGTCCGGCAGACCCGGGCGTGCCCTTGACCTCGCCGCTCGACCTGCAGCACGGTGTGGACCCGAAGCAACCCCAGACGGTCCTGGAGGTCCCCGAGGGCGAGGTCGTGGAAGGCATTCTGAACGTGTGGCGCTCCCAGGTGAAGAAGCCCGTGGATCTGGTGGTGGTGATGGATATCTCCGGCAGCATGGAGGGCGAGAAGATCAACGCCGCGCGGGCTAGCCTGATTGAGTTCATCAACCTGCTGGACGATCGTGATCGCCTGCAGATCATCCTGTTCAGTGACGAGCTGATCACCCTGACGCCCCTTTCTCCGTTGCGTGAGAAGCGCGCTGACGTCCTGCGGCGGGTCGCAGGTGTGATCGAGGGCGGGGACACGCGCTTCTACGATGCTGTACAACTTGCCTATGACGAACTGGCAGCCAACGGTGACCGCGACCACATCCGGGCGATCGTGGCCCTGACGGACGGCAATGATACGGCGTCAACCCTCAACCTTGACCAGTTGATGGTGAGCGTCGGCAACTTGAGCGAGGGCGGCAATGCGACGAAGGTCTTCACCATTGCCTTCGGGAGCAACGCCGATGAGCGGGTACTGGTCGAGATTGCCGAAACCACGGGTGCGCGCCAGTATGACAGCGACCCCGACACCATCCGCGACGTCTACGCAGAGATCGCGACTTTCTTCTAGAGGGAGGAACCTAAGGCGCATGAGGTCCCCAACACTGACGGCACTGGTGCATCCGCTTAATATCGCCATGGCGGGGCTAGCTGTCTTCGCTGGCTTGATGTCAGCGTGGTGGCTCTTCCCCGTTGGCATGCTCCTGTGGCTAGCGATGGTCGTAGCGGTCTCGCGCGACCGCGCCCTGCGCTTCAACGCCCAGATGCAGCGCCGGGAGCCGCTCGCGCAGCGGTTCCAGCGAGCTTTTGACCGGATCGAACGGGCGCAAGTCGGTATCTTCAACACGCTCGCGGCCTCACCAGCTCGAACCCATCGGGCCCTGGAACCTATTCAGACCCAGGTGGACCGGTTGGCTCAGGAAGCACACGCGCTGTGCAAGCGTATGACCTCGCTGGAGAACTACCGGATCGTCACGCAGTCGCAGACCGATCCGGCGGGCGACTTGGAAACGCTGATCCAGCGCATTGAGCAGACAAGGGATCCGGCCCTTAGGCAGGACTATCTTGAGTCCCGCCGGATCCTCGAGGAACGTCTGGAGAAGCTGCAGCAGGTTTCCCGGCAGCTAGATCGCGTGGAGGCACAGCTACTTGGCGTGGCAAACAAGCTGGACGGCGTGATCACCGAGATCGTGCGACTACAGGCTGCGGGCCCTGAGGCTGCAGGACCCTATGTGGAAGAGATAGTCGGTTATCTGCAGCAGGAGATTGAGGGGCTCAATGCATTTGAACAGCGGGCTGTGCGCTTGTGAGGGTTTGAGGCGTGAGCGATAGCGTTTTGGTTGTCGAGGATGATCTGGTTCTCCGAGAGACGTTGGCATACCGGTTGGTCAACGATGGATATGACGTGGTGGTCGCTGACGATGGCTACACTGCGATTGAGGTGGCACGCGCTGAACGCCCGGACGTCATTCTGCTGGACGTGATGTTGCCCGGCCTTGACGGCTTCGAGGTCTGTCGTCTCCTCAGGCAGGAAATGACGACGCCGATCCTCATGCTCACTGCCCGAACCGACGAGGTTGACCGGGTTGTTGGCCTCGAGATCGGTGCCGATGACTACATCACCAAGCCGTTTAGCATGCGTGAGCTCCTGGCGCGGATCAAGGCCCAGATTCGCCGTATGCGGATGCTGCGTGAGGTCGTCACGACAGAGTTGCCCTTGCCGGCGTCGGGGCCGTTGCGCTTTGGCAACCTGGAAATCGACCTTAACCGCTGTGAGGTGACGCTGGCCGGGACGCCGATCCAGCTCAAGCCAAAGGAGTTCGAGCTGTTGGCTTCGCTGGCGCAGCACAAAGGACAGGTTCTCAGCAGAGAGCAGCTAATGAAAGCCGTGTGGGGTTGGGAATACACTGGACAGAGCCGCACGGTGGATGTGCATATCCGGTGGCTGCGGGAGAAGATCGAGGTGGACCCCGGGAACCCGCAACGCATCGTCACCGTGCGAGGTATGGGCTATCGCTTCGATGGTTAGCTTGTGTCAATGGAAGTTCAACGATACCGGGGTGCCCCTTAACGTATTGTTAACTTCCCATTCAATGGGCGTTAACTTCTGCGTGCTAAACTCCTGTAGCGGTAGAAAACATCAAGTGATTCGAGGAGGAGAAGCTTATGCGTCGAGCATGGATGAGCATCTTAATTCTGGTGGCCCTGCTGGCCACAGGCTGTGGTGGGGCTGCACCCACCGCGGCTCCGACAGCCACGCCGCAACCCGCAGAGCCTGCGGCGACGGAAGCTCCCACTCAGGCAGCAACTGAGGAGCCTGCAGGGGGTGAGCAGATCAGCATCGCCGGATCGACGACGGTGCAGCCGGTGGCCGAGAAGATTGGCGCGGCTTTCACTGAGATGACCGGCGCCAAGGTCGACGTGGCGGGCGGTGGTTCGAGCTCGGGTGTGGTAGCTGCCGGCGACGGCACAGCTGACATCGGCAACGCGTCCCGCGACATCAAGCAGTCGGAGCTGGAGACCTACCCCGACCTGGTGATCCACACGATCGCCCAGGACGGC
>JAFGNI010000045.1 GCA_016927095.1 Anaerolineae bacterium
ATGTCAAGTGTCACTTGCGTCGCCGAGCGGTGTGTTGCCCTAACTACTCTCCCCAAGCAGGGACTGCCCAGCGAAGGGCTCATCGACGTCGCAAGCTGCCTCCGCAACGCGGCTTGGAACGACCCGGACGAACTGGCGCCGCCAGTCAGCCAGAAGCGTCAACACCCGTTGGGCCTCCTGCGACTGGTGGTTCTGCTCAAGCTCGTGCGCATACGTGGTGAGCAGCTCGCGCAGGTTACCCTCATCCTGGGGTGACACCGGCTGGAGCGCGACATCGGCACCTCGGGCGATCCGGCGGCGCAGAGCAGCCTCGTCAAACCCCAGCGATGGCTGCGGGCGCAGGTAGAGCACGCCACCGGTCATACCGGCACAGATCCAGGGGCCCGGATCGCCAAGCACAAGCACCCGTCCAGCCGTCATATACTCACAGAGGAAGCCCTTCACATTGGCTCTTGCCCCCAGCAGGCTGAGATCATCCCGGAGAGGTTCGGCAATCTCGCCTCCGATGACCACGTCGGCGCCCGACAGGCGGACGCAAGCCCGGCTGTCGGCGCTGCCCTGAACGATGATGGTTCCTTTGATCGCACCGTAGCCGAGGCCCTTGCCTACGGACCCGTCAATCCGCACGCCATCGTGGTTGTAGCCTTTCAGGATCACAATCCTGCCGCCGAAAAGGCCCTTACCGACGCCATCCTGAGCCCCTCCCTCCACGGTGATCCTTATCGGTGCACAGCAGAAGGCGCCAAGGCCGTTGCCGGGGACGCTACTGGCGTAGAACCGTAGGTGCGCTTCATCAACTGCTCCGTTGCCGTTCGCGCCTACGGGATTGCGCCAGCTCTCAGCCTCGCCGCCGACGCCATTGTGGCCCGGAAGCCAGTCCCAGTTCTGCTGATAGCGCCGTAGTGCGCCGGCGAGGTGTGTGCCGAGCGCGCGGTCGACCGGGGTAACGCGCCCATCCTCGAACGCCACGCGCGTCTCACCGGCAGCCACAGCCTCCATCACGACGTTGGAGACCATGGTGGTGAGGTGGTTGCGTGGGCGACGCAGTGGGACAGGGCCGGGAGCCCGGTCGGCCACGGACGCGGCCTGGGCTGCGGGCGTCAGCAACTGCTGAAGATTGAGCCGTTGGAAATGCGACACCTGTTCAAGTAGGTCTGCTCGCCCCACGAGGTCGCGGAGTCGCCCCACACCCAGCTCGGCCGAGATGCGTTTCACCTCATCTCCGAAGGCGGAGAACAGGGTGACGAGCCCCAGGATTGCCTGATCGAGGTGTTGGGGTGTGAAGTGCTTCATACCTCGCGCCGTGGCCTCCTCTTCGGTTTCGATCTGGGTCGTGATGCCCCTCGGGCACTCACCAGACATGCAGTTGCGGCACAGGAGGCAGCCGATGGCGACCATGGCCAGTGTTCCGAAGCCGATGCGATCGGCCCCGAGACACATCAGCTTGACGACGTCGTCCGGGGACCGGACGCCACCATCTGCCCACAGCTCGACGCGCCTGCGCATACCACTGGCCAGGAGAGCGCGATGTGACTCGGCCACGCCAATCTCAGCAGGCAGCCCGACGTGGCGGATACTGTGCGCCCTGGCGGCGCCGGTGCCGCCGTCGTAGCCGCTGAGGTTGATGATATCCGCGCCTGCTTTTGCGACACCTACCGCAACCAGACCGATGTCTGGGACGATCGGAACCTTGACGGCGACGCGGGCTTTGGGGTTTGCCGTTTTGAGCTCCTCGATGAACTGCGCAAGGTCCTCGATTGAGTAGATATCGTGGTTATTGGAGGGCGAGATGAGGTCAATCCCCGGTGAGACATGGCGGGCGCGGGCGATTTTGGATGAAACCTTCTGTCCGGGAAGGTGCCCTCCCTCTCCGGGCTTGGCTCCCTGGCCGATCTTGATCTCAAGCAGGTTGCTCGCGTTGAGCATGGTCACGTTGACCCCGAAGCGACCGGATGCGATCTGTTGGCCACGGTTGTGGGGGTAACGGCCCATCAGGTCCTCGATCTCACCACCCTCACCGTTGAGCGTGATGATGTTGAGCCGTTTGCCCGCTTCTGCGTAAGCGCGATAGGCTGCCTCACTCTGTGAGCCAAAGGACATGCTGGCGATGACGAAGGGCAGATCGTGTCCTGTGATGGTCGCATCGACGTCGCCCGGCTGTAGCTTGTTGGTTGCCGCGGGTGGGTTGAGGCCGATGACGTGGCGGAGGGCAACCGGGCGCGCCTTCTCGTGCTCGCGGATCGCCGCGAAGGCTGCGGTAGCATCGCCCTCGCCCTGTGCGATCTGGCGCAGGAGGCGTCCCAGTAGCGGGTAGAGACGCGGGACGCGGGGAACCGAGGGGCTGTCTGCGTCGATGCATTGCCGGCGGCGCTCCGCGTCGCGAGTCAGGTCATCCCAGGTGAGGCCGCGTTCGGCGCCACCACCAAAGTTGGGGACGTCCAACAGCTCGACCAAGCTACTGCTGAGCCCGATTGTGGAGAATATACGGCCATATCCGCGGAGCTCATGGATGCCCATAGTGCTGGTGATCTTCTCTATGCCGACGCGTAGGGCGTCGAGTGTCCTGCTGACCCGTTGCACACGCACCTCGCCAGCCTCAGGCGCCGGAGCGCTCGCCGCAACCTCCAGGAGTAGGTAGGGGGCCACAGCGTCCGCGCCCAATCCGAGGGCGACGATGATATCGTGCAAGTTGCGGATCGCAGCGCTGTGCACGACCAGGCCCACATTACGGCGGCACGTGTCCGGGTACGTTCCGCCGGCGGTGGCTGCGCGGAGTGCCTTGTCGACCATGGCGACGGCAAGGTGTGGCGGGATCCATCCTCTGTCATCGTGAAGTGCCTGGCCATCGCTGAGGACGATGAGCTTGGTTCCCCGCTCAGCGGCCTCAACGGCCTCTCGGACCATCCTGGTCGCTGCAGGGCGGACTGGCTCCCTGGGTTTGGTCGCCAGCGTTAGCACTAGTGTCTCGCTCCGATCGAAGGCTGCGAGGAGGTCCTCCAAGAGCATGGTGGCGTGCTCTGACGCCAGTGTTCGGTACGTATCCGCCGGAAGGAGCTCTGTGCGGTGACCACCGACAAGGATCGGCACATCCACCACGACACACGGCGTGTGGGCAGCTCCGTCAAGGACCGTGTGCTGCAGCGGCGCGAGCCGCAAAGGGGGCCGGGGACCGATGATGGATTGCGTGGAGAAGTGCTCCTGCTCGCGTTCGCGATCGATGGCTGGGTTGGTCACCACCGCGATCTTCTCCTTGAAGTAGTCACTGAGATTCTGGATGTGTTCTCCGAGCGATGCTAGCGGGCCATCGTAGCCGAGGGAGGCGATGGGATCTTTCCCGACCTCGGCGAGATCGTGGACCCATGCAAGGTCATCGGCCGTCCACCCATAGGCAGCCAGATAGGCCGGTGTTGGCTCGGTGCACTGTAGCGCGTCTCCCCTGAGATCTGCCCAGGACACCTGTGTAGCATCAGGGATCACAGATGCCGATACCAGGTTCTTGGACGAACCGTAACGCTTATACGCTCGCTCTGTGACGTGTTGCTGGATCTGGGCGTACTCTAGCACTCGGACACCCTCATCGCGAAGAAGCTGGACCGCGATCTTCTCGCCGGGCGCCAGAGGTTTGGGATCTCCGTTGAGCAGATCGGTTGGCACAACGCCCTTTTCGGATGAGAAGAAACACTCCTTCTCGGTCCGGCCGAACCACAATGGCCGCAGCCCCAGCGCATCGACACTGCCGATACAGGTGTCCCCGTGGCGAGCAACAATCGCCGCCGGACCCTGAGCGTAGGGTCCGAGCGCTGTGCGATAGTAACGGTAGACGTCCTTATAAGCGTCGGGCATGCGTTCGACCTCGCTCAGGACCGGAGGGAAGACGACCTCAAGGGCCTCGATGATGTCCAGCCCGACCTGGTTGATAAGGGCCTCGATCAACCGATTCAGGTCCTGAGAGTCGCTCCCGCCGCGGACCCGCTCCGCGCCGAGCATCTCCATTTGCTCTCTTAGACGGCTGATCGTGTTGATCTCGCCGTTGTGTCCGAGGAGGGAGAAGGGCTGAACCCGTTCGAAAGCGGTGGTGGTGTTGGTGGAATAGCGAGCGTGACCGATCGTGATGGCGGAAGTGAAGTCGCGGTTCCGCAGCTCTGGATAGTAGTGGTAGAGCGTCTCGACCGAGCCACGGACCTTGTAGATCACGCTATGGTTGGAGAGCGAGGCAACGTGTATGGGTGTCTGAGATTCTATAGCCTGGGCAATCTCGAAGAGCGTGGGCTCCACTGACTCCAGCGCGCATTGGCTCAGAACGCCGGCGACCTGCCAGAAGATGGGCTCCTGGGCTCGCGCTAGCCGACCCAGAGCCTCACGCAGAGTCACGCCTGGGCGCTCCAAGAGCATGTCCGCCCCCTTGCTCGAGAACAGGCGCAAGGCACGGGCCTGCCACGTCTGGATATGCGCACGCTGATCCTCGGGGATGAGGAGATGACCTACGAAGAAGCGCTTATCGCCGGCCAGCCAGGTGGGTCTACCGGCGGCATCGATGGCGGCCGTCCATAGCTTACGGGGAATGTCAGCCAGGATGCCGCACCCGTC
>JAFGNI010000389.1 GCA_016927095.1 Anaerolineae bacterium
CCTGGAGGCGGCGACGTGGATGCTCGGCTATGCCTATGACGACTGGGGTGACATCACCCGCAAATCCTACGATCCACCCACGACCACACTTTCCTTCGGTGAGATCCAGACTTGGATTGACGCGGATCGCCCGCTGATGGTGATCAAACCTGGGCACGTCATGGTCATTGACGGCTACCGCACCGGCGCCATTGACCAGGTCCACCTGCTGGACCCCTGGTCATCAGCCTCGTGGAAGCCTTACACCGACACGGGCTCCATCCAGAAGATCAACTGGGTGGCTGCCTATCCGGCGCTAGGCACACCGCCGGCGCCGCGCTCCGATGAGAGCAGCGTCTGGATCGACACCGATGGCGATGGTGTCTACGATTTCGACGAGTTGCGCCGTTTTCGCACCAGCCCCACGGTGGCGGATGCTGACGGCGACTGGGTACCCGACAAGGACGATATCGAGGAGACCGTCTACGATCGCTTTGATGCCTACGTCTACACACCCGCCCGGGCCGATTGGGATGGTGATGGCGACCGCAAGGAGCTCGACTGGGACAACGACGCAGACGCGGGCCCGGACGGTTGTGAGGACACCAACTACAACGGCATCTTCGAACCCTTCAGCGGCGAGACGCACAACTTCGATATCGGCGACTACCAACCGTGCAGACCGCAGCTCGACATCCTCTATCCTACAGAGCTCGCGCCTACCAATGCGGGCGATCCGTCAGCACCGGATAAGATCCTCATTGAGGTGAGCACCGCCGTGCCCGACGGCTGGTCGCTTTCGCTGAGCCGCCACGACTTCGACGTCGACATCGGCGGTGATGCCGCAACCGTTGTAAACCTCTATCCCTCGGCCGACAGCCACTGGCTCATCGTCCAACCGCCGGCCAAGACCGGGGCTTACCACGACCTGACCGTCAAGCTGTCCGGCGAGAGTGACAGCGAGACAGATGCGGTCTACTACCTTGCCGGTGAGGCACGCAGCAGTGTCATCGTGATGGACCGCTCGGGCAGTATGGGCTATTACGGCAAACTCGAGGCAGCGCAGAACGCCGGCAGCGCCTTCATTGACTTCCTGAGCGATGGCGATGAAATTGGTGTGACGAGCTTCGGCTCCGGTGCTGACAACGTTTATCCGCTGTCAACCATCACGGGCAGCGTCCGGCTGAACGCCATCGCTGCCGTGGATAGCCTCACTCCCACAGGCCAGACGGCTCTCGGGCTTGGGGCACAGATGGGCTATGGTCAGCTCACCGGCGGCGCCACCGTGGACAACCGGTGGTCTCTCGTCCTGCTCTCCGACGGCTATGAGAACGTCGCCCCTTACTGGGATGATGTCTCGGCGGGGATCACCGATGCCGTCGTGCACACCGTTGCGCTGGGCGACGATGCGGAACGCAGCCTCCTCCAGCAGATTGCGGGTGAGAAGCACGGCACCTTCTTCGTCGTTGACGTGGCGCCACCCTCTGCAGCACGCGCTGCCGTAGGGGCAGCAGCCGCCGCGCCGCTGCAGATGGCTACGACACTGCCCAATCGCCTAGCCGATACCTATGTGGCCATTGGCGAGCTGGAACACCGGCGCCAACGGCTCTGGGACGAGATCGGCACGACTGCCGGTCAGGAGATTCCCCCACTCCCGGTCGACGTCGAACCCGGGCTGCCGGAGGCGATCTTTGTCGTCAACTGGGACAGCCCGACGGGCTTCCTGAACGTCATGCTGTCCGACCCCGATGGCAACGCTGTGACGCCGGATGCAGTGACGGAAAGCGATACCCACCGGCAGCTGCGCGTGAAGAACCCGGCGCCGGGCACTTGGACCGTCAACGTCGAGATGCTCAAGCCCACCACCGAGTACCATCTGATGCTTTCGGGCAAGAGCACGACGACGCTGTTGGCTGCGGTGGGGGGGGACCCCAAGGCCCACGCTGCCGGCGAAGCGATCCCCATCTACGGCATCCTCACGGACAAGGCCCCGATCCTGGGCGCCTCGGTCCAGGCCCTGATTGCCGGCCCGGCGTCCGCCTACACCGACATGATGGGCGCTGCGGCGCCCGCCAGCTTCGTCAGGACGTTGCTTCTCTATGACGACGGCACCCACGGCGACGCGACGGCTGACGATGGACTCTACACTAACGAGGTCATCGTTGACGAACCCGGCGGCTACAGCGTCAAGCTCGCAGCCGAGGGCACCAACAACGACGGGCAGGCGTTCAGGCGGTATGCGCACACCGGCTTCAGCGTGCGCCACCGCGCTGCCTACGTCTGGGACGATGATCAGGACACTGCGATGGACTACACACAGCTGTTACAGCGCAACGACTGGATCGTCGACCTGATCCAGCTCAGCGACGTGGTCGACACCGACTTCAGTCGCTACGCGCTTATCGTGGTCGGTCCGGATACCGGCCTTCACTACGATTTCGATCATGCCGATGCGGCGGGTGCACTGGCGCAGTGGCCCGCCCCGATCCTCGGGCTGGGAGATGGCGGCGCAGCGCTCTTCGAAACCTATGGTCTCGACATCGGCTACGCTCATACCTGGTATTCGACCAACCACAACGTCTATCCTGTCGCGCCGGCCACAGCCTACTGGAACCACCCATATCTGATCGAGGCGGGAGTGCAGGTGCCGGTGCAGCTCTATCCTGACCCGCTTCGCGAACTTGGCGTCTACCTACCCGATCCGTTGAAGACGGTCAACCCGATCGCGCGGGAGCAGAATGATGCCAATCACTACCCGTTGATCTCGGAGCTTAGTGGCGCGCGCGAGTTCGTCCTCTGGGGCTACAACGCAGGGCCTGAGGCGATGACTGATGACGGGCGTGCGTTGCTCGTGAACGTGAGCCACGCGCTCCGCTGAGGGAGATGACGTGGCTTAGCCCACTTGGGAACTAGCTGGAGCACACGGGGGCGCCGCCACAAGCGGCGCCCCCGAGCTTTCCTGGCCCAAGAATGCGCCCAAGGGCTCAGGTCCCGAGTACGCTTGGGGTCAGGCCTTGGGCGCTCTCGCGTTCGATACCATCGGGAACGCA
>JAFGNI010000390.1 GCA_016927095.1 Anaerolineae bacterium
ATGGGGAAGGCGGGACTTGAACCCGCACGCCTCGCGGCACATGATCCTAAGTCATGCTCGTCTGCCTATTCCGACACTTCCCCCTCACGCGTGATTATACCGCCGATCCATGGCCGAGCAAGCATAGTGACTCCCGATCAAGGCTTCTCCATCGCCTTCAGCGCCTCGTAAGCCGGGCGCGTCGCCGCGCCGGCCCACGTATCATAGCCAACATCACGACCCCACCAGAACGGGTCGGCAATCGCCCACCAGAACTCCTCGTTCTCCGGGGTCCACTTCGGGTCCGGCAGGTTCCACACAAACATCGGCCCGATCCAGGGCGACCAGTGCTCCCGCGCATAGCTGAAGGCTCGTACCAGATAGCTGGCCTGCTCCTCCGGTGTCACTGCAAACCAGGCGTAGTCCGGATGGTCAGGGCTGTTGGCTGTGTGCCAGCCGAACTCAAGCACGGCAACCTGCTTGTGGCCATCGCCGTACTGCTCCATCACGGCGCGCATGTCCTCAACGTGTCGGAAGCAGAAGAACGAGTGCCCACCGTAGGGATTGGCAGGATCAGCCGCTTCGTCGGGTGAGATCTCGGGAGGTGCTTTATAGCCGGGCGCGTTGAGCCCCAGAAGGTCGTAGTAGGAGGCAGCACCAGCTTCATACATCCCTACGAGGTATTCGCGATCGGGTATCGCGTCGGGGGGCGCAGATCCTGTCGGGGCCAATCCCGCCGAGATTACCAGGGCCTGAGGATCCGCCTGTTTGATCGCGACATAGCAGGTCCTGAGCACTTCCACGTAGCCCGCCGGGTCAGGCACCAGGCCCCCCCATTCACGCGCCAGATTGGGCTCATTCCAGACCTGGTAGGCGCGGACTTTACCCCGATAGCGTGTAGCCATCACGCTGCAGAAGTCTGCGAGGGCCTCAAGCGACACCGGCAGATCTGCAGCTCCGCCCTCCGGCGTTACCGGGATCGCCCAGGCGGGCGGGTGATCGATGCGAAGAACGAGGTTTATACCGAGATCCTCCGCCTGATCGACGATCAGGTCAGCAGCTCGCCACTCATAGCGCCCGGGGCCGGCGCCTTCTACATCCAACCAGGCCACGCGTTGTTTGACCCATGTAAAGCCGGCATCTTGAACCAGTGGCCAGTCTCGGCGTATCGCAGCCCACTCATCCCACCACAGATGAATGTTGACGCCATATCCGGGCGAGTCGACACGAGTCCCGATCGGCCAGGGCGTGGGAGCGGGTGTGAGTGTGGGTTCAGGTATGACGGCGCCCGGCAAGCGGTCAGAGAGGCTGCCAAGAATCAGCAGGGCGGAGACCAGGGCAGCAATCACCACCAGGAGGTGTGACTTCCGGCGTCTGTTGGGCGGCTTCATAGACTGGTTCTGCATCGGGCATCATCGAGGGAGGCGGAGCTATCTCCGCCCCCCAACATCACTTGCCGGCCGTAACTGCGCGACCTGCTCTCGTCTAGCGAACCAATTCCAGTCTCCGCTAGGGCACCTTCGGCATTTCGCCGATGGCACCGTAAGCCGGTCGGGCTGCGCCTTTCAGATCCAGAATGCTGTAGGGCGTGTTCGGGTCCAGCGCTCCGATCCCACCCTTGTAGGAGTAATCCAGATTCCAGAGGAACGCCAGATGGACAATGCCCCATTCGCGCATACGCCCGAAAGCCTCCACGTCCCACTGCGCCTGCTCCTCGAGGGTGTTGTCCAAGGCGAATTCGAAGCCGGGCGGCGCACCATCGAAACCCTCCGAGCTCGCCCAGCCAAACTCGGTCACACAGAGAGGGGTGTCACGTTGCGCCGCGGTGATCATGTCGTGGTAGCCCCAGAGCGTGCTTTTGAACGACCACGAGTGGTTCGGCGAATCAAACGGGCCCCGGAATATCGCCGTGGGATCATCGTAGCCCTCGTCCCACGCCACATCGGGCGGCATATTGTAGCCATTGTGATGCGCGCCGACACAGTCTGCGTAGTTCAGGAACCCGGCGTCGATCATCTGCTGGAAGTAGGCGAAGTCGTCCACCACAATGTAACGATCGGCGTTCTGCGGGTCTGTCGCCACAACACCGGTCGGAGAGAGCGCTCCACTGATCACGATGATGCTGGGGTCGCGGCTCTTGATGGCCTGATAGGTCAGCCGCAGCATCTCGACATACCGCTCAGCCTTCACGCCTTCCTCAGTGTCCCATTCGCGGTCCAGGTTCTGCTCGTTCCAAACCTCGATCGCGTGGACCCTCCCTTTGTACCGGTCAACAAGCTCACCCACAAAGTTTACGAAGAGCGACAGATCGTCCGGGGGAGCCGCCTCAGGGTTGGCGTCGAAGTACGTACGCGACCACGCAGGCGATCCCACGATGCTCATCATAACCTTAAGACCGCGCTCATTCGCATAGAGCACCATAGCATCGTAGCCGCTCCAATCCATCTGCCCCGGGCCGGAGGAGAAGTGATCCCAGCGCACCTGCTGCTTCACCCAGGACAGCCCCAGATGGTCCTTGACCTGACCCATCGTGTAGTCGGGCATCCCGATTCCATGGGCGGCGATCCCGTAGCCGAAATCGCCCCACGGCAAGGGCTGTAATCCACCCGCGCTCGTCGACACCGTCGTCGGTGTCGGCAACACGATCTGCCCAGCCTGCGTCGGGGTGGCGTTCGGCTCAGGGGTCGCCGCTGCGCTGGGTTCCTCCCCCGCCCCCTCAATCTCGAAGGGATTGGTCGACGCCTGCGTCGCCGTGGGTGGAACGTCTGCGGGCTCGCTGCGACCACCGGGCAGACCGATCGCCCCGGACACACACAGCAGACCGACGCCGATGAGCACCAACCATACGACCCCAACCAGAGCCAGCGAGCGACCCGACATCTTGGAAAACAGGTCTTGTATGTGCTGCAAGAATGGACTGCGCATCAAGCCTCCATCAGCATAACAAAGCGCCGGGCCAATGCCTGGCCCTGGCGCCGGCGATCATCCCCAGCCCAGGTCGCGCGACGACCTTGGCGAACGCGCGCGCCGTACATCAGGTGACTCACCACCTGAGTCCTTGTCCCCACCAATCGCGTCGTGGTCCGCGGGAGGGCCTTCGGCCCCCATCCGGTTATCGATCTGGTTCGATAGCACAACGGCTGCCCCGACCTCTGTGGCCTGCGCGCCCGCAGTCTCCCGGGCTAGATCGTCCACCAGATCGGTCAGATCGGCATCCGTGGCGCCCTCGATCCGTCGTTCAACCAACTCGCGGTAGGCCCTGCTCCCGTAGAGCCCGGACGCATCCTCGAGCCGCTTGGACGATTTCAGGAACTCCGCCATCGCCCGCGGGTCGTCCCGGTCCACGGCAACTGCCCCCTGCCTCAACGCACCTCGGTGATACCCATCTCCACGCACGAAGTTCGTGGCAGAGATCAGCTTTTCTACGTCGCGGTTGCCACAGCGCGGGCAACATGGCAACTCGCCGTCATCGATTCGCCGCGATAGGTGGCTGAACCGTCCCTGACACACCGCGCAGTAGTACTCGTAAATCGGCACGCAGACACCCTCAGATCCGCACAACGGCTATAGCAGAAGCGTAGGCTCCCATCCACAAGACTGAGAGCCTACGTAAGCCTTCTATAGCCTAAAGTATACCTTCCTTCGCGGTCTGAGCAAGCGCCGATCCTTGCCGCTCAGCGGGTCGCCGCGACTACGGGCGATCAGGGAGCAGGAGGTCCAGCCGACAGACCGGCGCCGATGGCCTTCGCCGCAGCAGCGGCGCGCGTATGGACGTCGAGCTTGTCGAAGATGGCCTTGAGATGACGCTTGACCGTATTGCCGGAGATAACCAGCGTCTCGGCGATGGCCTTGTTCGTCTTGCCCTGCGCCAGGAGCGCCAGCACCTCCAGCTCGCGAGCGGTCAGCGCGGATAGGCCGGCTTCACCTTCGCAGGCCGCACACGCCTCAGCCACGGTCTGCAGAAAGGCGCGTCGGTCGAAGGCCTGTTTCTCAATATAGGAAAACACACCGTACTGCTCATACGCGCGCCCGATGTCGCCGGAAGACGCTGCTCCACTCACGACGATGGCAGCCATAGCCAGATCATTGGCGATCTCCAGCACATCGTAGCCGGTCTGCTCCGGTGCGCCGTCTTCCGACCACACCGCGTGGCTCAGCGCTAGATCGACGACCGCCAGGCTGTACGACTCACGCCGCAGATACCCGACCGCTTCTCCGTAGCTGCTACATGCGCGCGCCTGATAGCCGGCATCCGACAGAAGCTCCGAGAGAATCTGCCGCCACCCAGCGTCGTCGTCTACAACGAGGATCCTGCCCCGCAACGGGGTGCCCCGCAACGCGGGGCCGCTGACAGCAGGGCCCTCCTCGCGCGGTACCACCCCTTTCGTAAGCAACGTCCTGGAAAGAGGGCTCTCTTGGATTTCACGGGTCATTGGAGCTGTCGCTAACGCTTGGTTCACCAGGGC
>JAFGNI010000391.1 GCA_016927095.1 Anaerolineae bacterium
CGCGAACTGACCGACTGGGAAGGGATGTTCATCGCCCAGGAGTTGGGCGCCATCGGAACCGCAGAGGCGGTCTCTGCCCTCATCGAGGCCCTGCGCCGCGACAATCACCTGATCCGTCGCGGCGCCGCCCGGGGGCTCGACGAAGCCATGAGCCCCGCCTCGATTGAGCCGCTGATTGGTGTCCTGGACGACACCGACGACAAGACACGCAGACAGGCCACAGCGACCCTCTGTCGCTTCGGCACCGCTGCCATCGCGCCACTGGCGCGCGCGCTGGCGGCGGTGACGCCCGATGACGGACGCCGTCGCAGCATTCTATCGAGGGTGTTGGCAGAGGTGGAAGCATCTGCGCAGGAGCAGGCACGGTCGTAGGTCGCGCAACTGCGTCATGCCATGCGCGTAGGGGCGATCTTGTCCCCGGCACATGAAGCTCGGAGACGGAACTAACCACTGCCTGCAACCAGACCAGATCCCTTGCGTAATAACTACATGGGTACCCCTTCATTGCGTACGGGGCACAGGGATCGCAGCGACGGATAGAACGAAAGGAGCATCAGATGAACGAGGAAGTGACGAAAGAGGAAGTAACCACGACAGAGGAAGTAGCCACGACAGAGGAAACCGCCGAGATCGTGCCCAAGCTGGAGAGAAAGGCCGACGTCGAGTCACAGCTGGCCAAGACCCGTGACCTTTCGGGTGTCGATATGAGTGGCTTGGCCCTGGCGGGCATCAAGTTCGCAGGGGCCAAAATGACCAAGGCTACCCTGGCTAACGCCGATCTCAGCGGCGCCGTCTTGGCCGGGCTGGACGCAGGCGAAACCGATTTCTCCAACGCCAACCTCAGCGGCGCTAAGATCCTGGGCGCCAACCTCGCCAAGAGCATTTTCCGCAACGTGATGATGGCTGGCGCACGGATCGCCGGGGTCGACATGAACCACGCAGACCTCAGCAACGCCGATCTCACCGATGGGAAGATCATGGGCGCCAGCTTCGAGGGGGCCAAGCTGGACAACGCCAACCTCACCGCCGTCAAGATGGTTGGCACCAGCCTCAAGAGCGCGACCCTGAACAATGCGGACCTTACGGCAACCACCCTCAGGCGCGTCGACGTCACCGATGCTGACTTCAGCGACGCCGACACCACTGGTGCACGCGCGGGCGGCGTGAACTGGGATCAGGCCAAGGTGCCACCGGCGCAACTCCCGGAGGAACTGCCGACCGTCCCGCCGTGGCTGCCCGCCGTCATCGGCGGCGCGCTGGTCGCGCTGGTCGTGCTGCTGATCGTGCGGAAGAAGAAGGCAAAAGCGTAGAGAATCCGCGAGTCACAGAATCAGGAAGTAGCATAGCACATGAGAAGCGGGGAGCCCGACGGGCTCCCCGCGAATTGTCACTCCGACCTGCTTATGCTGCACCGAGGCACGCGGCCGGGTCCAGCTCGCACGCTCTATGATTCTCTGCCGGCACTGAGAAAGCCTGCTTCAGTGTGGCGAAAAGGCTCCGCACAGGTTGAAATAGATCGACGTCGTTATTTACCGGTCGGCGGATGACGCGCTTACTCATCCTTCGATCGAAATCCTTATACTCCTGCGATGCAACCCATCCTCCAAATAGGGCTTCCATTTCTTTCTCCCCTCCCCTCAAGTGTCTCTTCTCGTGTTCTTTATCTGTATCATTTATGTCTAACTTAACTGTTCATAATATACACGATCTTCCGGGTTTTGTCAAGGGGCAATTTGGGGAATCCATCGAAATTGGTGCCGGGAGAGGCCGATTGGACCTTGAGATCTGAACCTGGACGCGCCACCACATCAGTCTATATCTTGCAGCCGCCCTCGCAGTAGATCCAGCACCACCGGCGGCTTCGCGCGACCACGCGTCTCGCGCATCACTTGTCCCATGAACCACTGGAGCAAGTTCTCTTTGCCCTCGAGATAGCTCTGGACCAGGTCGGGGTGCTCGGCGAGAACCTTGTCCACGATCTGGGCGAGCTGATCGGCGTCCGAGATCTGCACTAAGCCCTTCTCTTTGACGATGATGTCGGGCGCCTTGCCGGTCTCGAACATCGTGCCGAGGACATCCTTGGCGCTGTTCTGGTTGATCGTTCCCTTCTCGACTAAGCTGACCAGCTCTGCCAGAGCCTCAGGCGTCACCTTCACGCCCTCAATGCCAATGCCCTCCCGGTTCATCAAATAGGACAACTCCCCCACCACCCACTTGCTCACCGCCTCAGGATCGCCCCCGTGCGCATCGACCGCCGCCTCAAAGTAGTCCGCCAGCGCCCGTTCGCCCACCAGAATCCGCGCGTCGTTCTCCGAGAGTCCCATCTCTGTCACGAAACGCTCGTGCTTCGTCGCGGGAAGCTCCGGCAGCTCTGCTCGCACCTCCTCGACCCAAGCGCTGTCGATGTACAGCGGCGGTAAGTCGGGCTCCGGGAAGTAGCGGTAGTCGTGGGCCTGTTCCTTGCTCCGCTGCGAAAAGGTCACGCCCCTCACATCGTCCCATCCCAACGTCTCCTGCACGATCTCGCCACCCGACTCCAGGACCGCGATCTGTCGCTCGATCTCGTACTCAGCAGCCCGTGTGAGCGCCCGGAAGCTGTTCAGGTTCTTGATCTCGGTCCGCGTGCCCAGCACCTCGCTGCCCGCGGGCCGGACGGAGACGTTGGCCTCGAAGCGTAACACACCCTTCTCCATATCGCCGGAGTTGACGCCTAGATAGCGCAGGATCTCCCGGATCGCAGCGGCATAGGCGTGGGCCGCCGCCACCGAATGCATATCGGGCTCCGACACAATCTCCAAGAGCGGCACCCCAGAGCGGTTGAAGTCGATGAGCGTGTACGCGTCCGTCTCGGGCCAGGCCGCCGGGTAGTGGTCGCTCTTGGCCGTGTCCTCCTCCATATGCGCACGGGTGATCCCCACCCGGACCGTCTCGCCCTCGTCGGTCATGACGTCGATCCAGCCGTTCGTGGCCAGCGGGTGGTCGTACTGGGAGATCTGATACCCCTTCGGCAGGTCCGGGTAGAAGTAATTCTTACGCGCGAAGCTCGTGAATTCATTGATCTGGCAGTTCAACGCCAACCCCACCATCATCGCCTGCTCCACAGCGCGCCTATTGACCACGGGCATCGCCCCGGGCAGCCCGGTGCAGACCGGGCAGATCGCCGTGTTGGGCTCCGCCACCGTCGTATCCACCACCGGACACCCGCAGAACATCTTGGACGCCGTCCGCAGCTCCGCGTGGATCTCCATCCCAATTACGGGTTCGTAGTCGTCTCTGTGCATTGTCATATCGTCCTCCGTTGAGGAGGGGAAAAGGGATAGGGGATAAGGGCTCGCATGTCAGGGCGATGCGCCTGTCCGGCCCAGATCCCGTAGCCCGTGTCCCCTGTTCCCTGTTCCCTGTTCCCTGTTCCCTTTTCCCCTATCCCTTTTCCCCTATCCCAGGCGTAGCCTCATGCCACGCCGTCGCAGCCTGGTAAGCCTCGCCGATGCGGAAGACGATCGGTTCGCCAAGGGGCGGGCCGATGATCTGCATCCCCACCGGTAGCCCGCCGGAGAAACCACAGGGCACCGCCAGCGAGCAGACGCCACCGGGATTCGCGGCAACCACGTGGATGTCGGACAAGTACATCTGGAGCGGATCGCCGATCTTCTCGCCAAGCCTGAAAGCCGTCGTCGGGGAGACCGGCGCCACAAGGGCATCGACGTGCGCGAACGCGCGCTCAAAGTCCTGGCGCAGCAGCGTCCGCACCCTCTGCGCCCTGAGGTAGTAGGCGTCGTAGTAGCCCGAGGAGAGAGCATAGGTACCCAGCATGATGCGCCGCTTGACCTCGTCGCCGAAGCCGGCCTCGCGCGTCTTCAGATAGCGCTCAATCACGTCCACGCCGCCAGGCGGCGTGCTCAGACCAAAGCGGATGCCGTCAAAGCGGGCCAGGTTCGAGCTGGCCTCAGCAGTCAGGATAAGATAGTAGATGGAAATCGCGTAGTCGGTGTGGGGCAGCGACACCGGTTCCACCTGGGCGCCCAGCCCGGCAAGCTGGTCGATCGCTGCGCGCACCGTTGCGTCCACCCCGGGGTCGATGCCCCTGGCAAAGTACTCCTCCGGGACACCCAACCTGATCCCTGTGAGATCCCGGTCAAACCCCGCCGTGTAGTCGGGCACCGGAGCCGCCAGCGACGTGCTGTCGTAGGGATCGCGTCCGGCAATGGCCTGCATAACCAGCGCGGCATCCCGCACTGTGTGCGCGAAGGGTCCGATGCTGTCGAAGGACGAGACCAGCGCAATGAGCCCATAGCGCGAGACACGACCATAGGTCGGCTTCAGCCCGGTTACCCCGCAGAAACCTGCAGGCATCCGCACGGAGCCGCCGGTGTCCTCGCCCAGGGCAAACAGACCCATCTGAGCCGCCACTGCCGCAGCCGACCCGCCGCTCGAACCGCCGGGCACAGCGTTCAAGTCCCAGGGGTTGCGGGTATCAAAGAACGCCGAGTTCTCGCAGGAGGAGCCCATCCCGAACTCATCCATGTTTTGCTTCCCCACCAAGACAGCCCCGGCGCCACGCAGCCGCGCAATGACAGTAGCGTCGTAGGGCGGCACGTAGTTCTCCAGGATCTTGGAAGAGCACGTCGTCCGCACCCCCGTGGTCGAGAGACAGTCTTTGACGCCGTAGGGAATCCCGGTTAGGGGAGTGACATTCCCCCCCGATTGCCGTCGTGCATCCGCAGCAGCCGCTTCCGTTAGCGCCTCCTCCGCGCAGACGGTGACATAGGCCTTCACCTCCGGATCGACCGCAGCGATTCGATCCAACACAGCCCGCGTCAACTCTACGGACGTGATCTCACCGGCTGTCAGCAAGGCGTGGGCCTCTTCGATCGTGAGTGTATGGAGTGTCATCGCCGCCCCCTAACCCTCATCCTCATCTGGAACGTCCAGGACCACGGGCACTTTGACATAGCCGCCGGACTGCTGTGGCGCGTTGGCAAGGAAGACCTCCCGGGGCAGCGTCGGACGCACCTCATCCTCGCGTAGCGCCGCCCGCCCCATCTGCGGCTGCCGGTAGGGAGGCACGTCTGTCACATCGACCTCCGCCAGCCGGTCGAAATAGTCCACAATCGCGCTCAACTGCTCGCTGAACCTCTCCACCTCATCCTCAGTCAGCGCCAGCCTGATCAAAAACCCGATATGGCGAACTTGGTCGCGGTCAATGAGTCGTGTGTTCTCAGTCATGCTTTCCTCCTATGCAGAGGGAAAAGGGATAAGGGATAAGGACAGAGAACAAAGCAGCCAGTTGCGTCTCCACGCGCCACCTTTGCCCACTCGCCCTGTGTCACGATGCCGTCTCCCTTATCCTTTTTCCCTTATCCCCTATCCCCTATCCCCTATCCCCTATCCCTCGTCCCCTGTCCCCTGTCCCCTATCCCTTGTCCCTTATCCCCTTCGTCGCCAGACAAACGTGCGCCTCGCGAAGCTGCTCAGGCGCCACCGGTGCCGGTGCCCGCATCAGCAGGTCCGTTGCCTGCCGTGTCTTCGGGAACGCGATCACATCCCGTATCGTATCAGTGCCCGCGAGGATTGCGACCAGACGATCGATACCAATGGCAATGCCGCCGTGGGGCGGCGCACCGTGCTCGAGGGCGCCCAGCAGATGCCCAAAGCCGGTCTCCGCCTCCTCGGGTGTGTAGCCCAGCAGCGAGAGGATCCGCGCCTGCAGGTCGCGCTCGTGGATGCGCATGGAGCCCGAGCCCAGCTCCCAGCCGTTGCAGACCAGGTCGTAGCAGTCAGCGCGCACGGCGCCAGGATCGGTTTCTAGGATTCCGATATCGCCCGCCTTGGGCCGGGTGAAAGGGTGATGTTCCGCGTCCCAATGCTGTCCCTCGTGATCCCACTTGAAGAGTGGGAAGTCCGTCACCCACGCAAAGGCCAGCTTGTCCGGGTCGGCGAGTCCCAGCCGCTGACCCAGCTCACGGCGCAGGCCGTCCAGCGCGCCGTGCACCACACCGGTCTCCCCCGCGACAAGCATCAGGATGTCGCCCGGCTGCGCAGCAAAGGCACGGATCACCATCTGCTGTTCGGTTTCGGTAAGGTGGCGCGCCACCGGGGCCTCCAGTGCCCCAACGCCCACCCGGAACCAGATCACGCCGGTAGCACCTAGCTCGCGGCTCAGCGTCTGCAGCGTCTCCAGCTCGGCCTCGGTTGCATCACCGTAACCTGGCACACGGAATCCCTTCACGATCCCGCCCTCGCTCGCGGCTTGTCGGAAGATCCGGACATCCGTTGCACCCAAAAGCTCCGTGCAATCGACAAAAGCCATGTCCCAACGTAGATCGGGTTTATCGGTACCGTAGCGTGCCATCGCCTGATCGTACGTCAGCCGCAGGAAGGGCGTCACGATCGCCCGGTCCGGCTGCACCTGCTTGATAACGTCCGCGATCAAGGCCTCCGTCAAGGCCAGGACATCCGCCTGCGCCACGAAGCTCATCTCCAGGTCCAGTTGCGTGAACTCCGGCTGGCGGTCGGCGCGAAGGTCCTCATCGCGAAAGCAGCGTGCCACCTGGTAGTAGCGATCGACACCCGCCACCATCAGCAACTGCTTCATCATCTGCGGCGATTGCGGGAGCGCATAGAACTCGCCCGGGTGGACCCGGCTGGGCACCAGATAGTCGCGCGCCCCTTCAGGTGTGCTCCGCGTCAACACGGGTGTCTCCACCTCCAGGAAGCCCTCCGCATCCAAGCCATCGCGCAGTCCCTTGACCACGGTGTGTCGCAGCTGCAGGTTACGCTGCAGCCCGGCGCGCCGCAGGTCGAGATAACGATACGCTAGCCGCACGCTCTCGTCCACCTGGTCCGCATCCTCTACCGGGAAGGGCAAAGGCGTTACCGTGTTGAGGAGGGTGATGTCCTCCGCTGCCAGCTCGACGGCACCGGTCGCCAGCGCAGGATTCTCTGTGCCCGCAGGGCGGGCGCGGACTGTGCCCGCGACCGACACCACATACTCATCTCGCAGGCCGCCCGCTACCGCGTGAGCCGCTTCCGAGATGGCAGGATCGGCGACCACCTGCAGGACCCCCTCGCGGTCCCAGAGATCCAAGAAGACCACGTGGCCATGGTCCCGGTGGCCCCGGACCCAGCCCTGAACCACGACGGACTGCCCCACGTCTTCGGCTGAAACCTTGCCGCAGCGATGCGTTCGCTTCTCCATCCTACACCTCCCCAAATTCCTCGCCGACAATGAAAAAGCCACGGGCTTGGTCGCGTGCCCGTGGCTGTGGCTGGGTGTGAATGCAAAAAGCCACGGGCACTGCGTGCGCCCGTGGCTTGGATGACCGGATCAGAAGTGTGCTAGGATCGATCCTCCCACAGGCGCACGCGGGGATTATCGTTCTGCTGATTCTGGTTCTGGTTCGAGCTCAACATCCGAATCGCGAACAACATCGCTTGCGTGTCTCCTGTGAGAGCGTGGGGGCGGAACATGCCCCTGAGGCCCAATGCGCCCCTATCGATCAAGTTGTGACCATTATAGGGGAGAGGGCCGGAGATGTCAAGACAGAATGGACGAGTCGGTAGTACGCGAGGTACCTTGGATCACGACTCGGTCGTGGCCAATGCGACCGTCTGCAGCGGAAGGGACTCAGCCTCCAGGCGAGAGAGGTCCACGACGCGGCTTGCGTGGTCGATGTCGATACCAACAATGTTGCCCTCGGCGTCAAAATCGAGTACGACGCCAGGGGCGACCTCTTCGGAGTCGACGCCGGCGCGCTCAGCCAGGTCGATGTAGAGCGAGTCCGTCTCTGGATAGTAGTGGAACTTCATTGCGGATCTCCTTTGAACCGTCGATCCGGGAACGCATTGTGGATCGTCTCACCATCAGACAGCGTGATTACCCTCAGATACTTGTCCAGCTCATCGATGAAGACCCAGTATCGAAGGCGACCATCAGGCTGTGCCTCACAGTGAACGTACTCCCGAAGCGCGCGTTCACACCATTCCCGTTTGAGATAGCTCCGTTTTCTGAGTACTTGCTCCTCGAAGTAGCGAGTCGTCTTCACTAACGGAACTCCTTGTCGATCACTTGTAGATTAGCAGCAATAACTCTCTGGTCAACACTACCCCTTCATGAGGTCAAATAGGTTCTCGGACGTCGCGACCTGAACAAAGGCTTTGAGGAAGACGGCGGGTGGCATGGAGGCAATGAGCATTAGGTTCTCCCACGGGGAGGAGGTCTCATCGAGGAAGCGAAGGATGTGCTCGATCGGATTCCGCTTGAACATCGCGCCAAACGCGCCCTTCAGATGGTCCCCGTGCTGGTGAATCACCTTGAGCAGCACCGCATCGAGCACATCGTAAAGATCCGGATCGTCGGGCACGTCGAAGGGATGCCCGTGTAGTAGGAGCGAATCGAGGATCTCCTCGCAATCCTTCTGCACGCGCATAAACGCGTAGCCGGTTGAGGGCTTGATGCGCCCGGCGCGCGCGCCGATGGCCATCACACGCTTGCCCAGCTGTCGCTCCAGCGGATCATCTGTGATCGGCACCGCGCCTGCCTCTTGCGCCACGATTCGATATCGATCAACCTTGAGCACCCGCCCGAGATAGTCCGCCAACGCTGCCTCATACGCGGATCGGTGCGAGACCTTCTTTGAGAAGATCGTGTACTCGACCAGCGCGTGGTCCTCCGCGTAGGGCAAGACGTAGAAAAAGCGCATCTCCCCCGCCTGCGGCGTGCGGAAGTCCATAAAAGTCAAGGTCTCCGCCTCGAAGGCCGGCACCGGGGTCACGACCTCCCATCCGCGGAAATGCATCTTCAGCACCTGGTAGACATCGTCTGTCAAGCGGTGCGGCAGGCTGTCGAAGACCCACCGCCCGTAGAGAGGTGTCCCGTCCACGGTGACTACCGCGGCATCCCGCCCGTCGACGATACCGTCCACGGAGCCCTGCAGAAAGCTTACACTGTCGTATTGGGCCAGGTCCCGACGCGCAAACTCATAGAAGTCGATGCCCCGGATCACATGGTAGCGGTAGTCCCCTAGCGGGATACGGCGGGGCACATCATCCTCCCCGACCACCTGCATCTGGGCCCACGACCGGTAGACAACCGGATCAAAAAGCGTCGCCTCGCTCGCCCAGAAACCCCACGTCCGGTCGTTCTGCTTCTTGGGGTCGCGGTCAACGATCAGGATCGATCGGTCCCGCAGCGATGTGCGCACCATATGGCAGGCCAGGCTCAGCCCGGCCAGCCCACCACCGGCGATGATAAAGTCGTAGAACACAGCGGTCAGCTCTCAGCTTTCAACGATCAGCTTTGGACGGCAGTAAGGAGACCGGGAAAGGAGTAAGGTTAAGCCGTTGGTCATTGAGTCGTACTACGCGCTAGCGATGATGGGGTTGCAGCGTTAGCAAGATCAGGCTGTAGGGGCACCCACGAGGGGTGCCCCTACGCGGATTTTGTTCGCCAATGTCGTGTGGCGTTCGGCGCATGGCCTCCCTACACAAACAGCAGCGGCAAGTACGTCGGTGCATCGTCATACGGTTCGACCGCGCCGCTTACCACCGCGTAGAGGCGCTCATGGCTCAGCCGCGCCGCCATCGCCA
>JAFGNI010000046.1 GCA_016927095.1 Anaerolineae bacterium
CGCCGGCTGCAGCGCAGAGTGACAGAGCTGGGCAGCCTGCAGGCGGTAGGGCAGGCTCTGAGCGCCAGTCTCGATGTGGAAGTGATCGTGACTGCTATCTATGATCAGGTCGCCAACCTGATGCCTACGCCGTCTTTCTACCTCGCGCTCTACGATGCCCAGCTGGATGAGGTTTCGTTCCCGATGGTCATCGACGAAGGTGTCCCACGCCAGTCTGAGGCGCGACGGGCACGTCATGGTTTGACGGAGTATGTGCTTGAGACGGGCGAACCGCTCTTACTGGCTGAGGATGTTAGGGAAAGCGTGGCGGCGCTTGGGCTGGAGCACATCGGTCGGCCAGCACAGTGTTGGTTGGGTATTCCCATCGTGGCAGGGGATGAGGTGCTGGGTATGATGGCCCTGCAATCCTATGATCAGGCGCGCCTCTATGATCAGTCTCACGTGGAGATCCTACAAACCATTGCCGCGCAAGCGGCGGTCGCGATTCAGAATGCCCGGCTCTACGAGAGAACAGACGAGGCGCTGGCACGTCGTGTCCAGGAGCTGGATTCCGTTCTGCGCACGACGCAAGATGGCGTGCTCCTGATCGATCTAGAGTGGCGTGTGCTGGCTGTCAATCGCGCCTTGGCCAATCTCGTGGGAATCGCTCAGAGGGACTTCGCCAGGCATCCCATCGATGCGCTGCGTCCCGGTGGAGAGCCGCTGATCGCGCTGATCCACTATACTCCCGAAGCGCTTACGCGTGACTGCGCAAGGCTTATGAGTGGCGCAGTGGACGAGATCCAAGACGTGGTTGTCTTTGGCAGAGCGGCACAGGCCTCAAGTCTGCACGTAGCGCGTACCCTGACGCCCGTACGAGACAATCACGGTGAGGTCAATGGCTGGCTGTTGGTCTTCCGAGATCTCACGGAGGAGCTGGAACTGGCTCGGTTGCGTGAGGACATGATTGACATGCTGGTGCACGACCTGCGGTCGCCGTTGTCCCTGGTGATGGCGAGCCTTGGGATGTTGCAGGAGGCAAGTGACCATCAAGATGGGGAGCAGATAGATCGCCTGCTGAGCATCGCGCAGCGTAGCAGCGACCGTATCCTGACGCTCATCGATCAACTGCTCGATATCAGTCAGCTTGAGCGTGGACAGCTGCCCATGAAACTGGAATCCACAGCCGTTGATGGTCTGCTGCGGGAGGTTTCCTCTCGCTATCTTCCGGTAGCGGCAGCGCACGGCATTGCGTTTGACAGCAGAGCGGACGAAGGTCTCCCAATGGTCTTTGTGGATCGTGCCTTGATCGTGCGCGTGCTCTCGAACCTGGTTGACAATGCGCTCAAGTTCACACCCGATGGCGGCGACGTCACCATCTGGAGCACGCCGGACGAGGAGGACTCAAGCGGGAAAATCCGTATTGCGGTCAGGGATACGGGGCCAGGCATACCCGTGGAGTCCTGGCCTCAGCTCTTCGAGAAGTTCCAGCAGGTGCCCAATATCCGTGGGCGTCGTCGCGGCACCGGGTTGGGTTTACCTTTCTGTCGTCTGGTGGTTGAGGCTCACGGGGGCAAAATCTGGGTCGACAGCCGCGTGGGTGAGGGGAGCACCTTCCTCTTCACACTGCCAATTGACGGCACTTACGACAGCTAGCCGCCATCAATACTGCAGCACCGTCTCGTAGCTCCTCCTAACCAGCCGCATGATACGCTCGAGCTGTCCCACGTCCTCAAGCGTGATTTGCAGCCAGCGTGTGATCTCCCGTTCACCGGCTTTGAACGGTTCTGCAGGTAGGAGGGCCTTCAGCTCCTCGCGATCGCGCTTGCGGACCTGTGTGATGACAATCCCTTTGGTGACGAGGAAAGCGAAGAGCTTGCCATCGGCTAAGTACGCCGGACATCCAAACATTGGACGCGTCGTCACGTCGGGCCAATTGAGTACCTGGGCCTCGAAGGCCTCGCGCAGGGGGTTATTTTCGTCCTCGGAGTAATACTGCATAGGCTTCTGTCTCCACTACTTGATCTGCTGTATCAACGGTCGCCAGCACATAGCTGACCACGCCGTCATCGAACCTGACCAGTGTGTGGGGTGGCTGGGCATCGTACCAAGCTGTCTGAGTCTTCTTCCGACCGGCTCCATCTTCCCAGGAGACTACCACCTTCCAGGCCACAAACGTGCCAGCGGGCGTCCAGGCCGGCTCACCTCCCCGCACTTGGACGAAGGCTTCGTAAGCCTTGGCCCCCGTGTCGTTCTGAAGTGCAACGAGCGTTGCATCTCCTCCGTAGCCCACTTCAAAAGGCAGAGCGCTGAGCCGCCAGACCCACTCGAAGGCCATAAGCGCAGGCTCAGTAGGTAGGGCAACGGCGGAGCTGCCTGTAGGCGTGGTGACCTCGATGTCCGGTGACTCCGGGGCTCGCTCGTAGGACATCGTCGTCTGACCCGCTTCCTGCGCTTCTGTGGTCATGGTGAACGCTTGGACCGCAAGATCCGGGCTGTCCCACACAGCTGAAAGCGTCCACGCTTGAGGCTCTGTCCTTACAAGCGACTCCAGACGCGGCAGTCCAGCGGGCCACCATGGAGGTGCGGCCTGGGTGTCCCCATCCGAAGGCACCAGGGGTTGCCAGCCCTCTAGGAAAGGAAAGCGGTTCGACAGATCATAGCCCTCATGCTCTGCCTCGCAGCTCAAGGTGTAGCGCGAGTCCTCCTGGCGGCGGCTGCACGTAGCCTCGCCAAGTTCGTCACCGAGCTGGTTTTGTATGGTGTAGCGCCAGTGCGTGAGACCGTCCCAGCTCGCAGGTGGTGCCTCTAGCTTCAAGGGGTCGTTGAAGACCGTCTCTGGGAACCTGCCGATCAGGACCTCGCTAACCGCCGAATAGCCATAGATGACGGATAGCCCGACCAGCGGCAGGATCCAGGCCCATCGCAGCCAAACCTTGGGCTGTGGCACCGGTCGGTGTGGCGATGGCCAGGTGCGCTTCCAGAGCAAGAAGAGCGCAACGAGCGAGAGCGGGGTCATCAGTACACTCAGGCATGCAATGGTGCCTGTCAACGCTCCAGTTACCTGCATCGGCAGGAAGCTGGTGCTCACCAGCAGTATCGTGGCGATCGCATTGTAGGCTGCGTGCAGGGCAATGCCTGGTATGAGAGAGCCCGTGCGCCACGCAATGAACGAGAGCGCCAGTGCAACGGGGATGATTGCGGCGACGCCCTGAAACCGCAGGTGGTAGAGCGCGAAGATGAATCCGCCCGCCAGTACTCCCACCCATACACGTTTGCGTTCATAGGCGCGCTGCACATAGCCCCTAAAGATGAGCTCCTCACAGAGGGGGGCTGCAACCAACGTGGCGAGCATCAACGCCGCTGCTTCCGCTATGGTCGTTGGAAACTGCGAAGGGGGGACGGGGGTGACGTAGCCAAGCACAAACACGGACACCAGGTTGAGCATGACGCCGGTGATCCACAGTCCCGGCGCTGCCGCAACGGCAAGCAGGATCTCCTGAGCTGCGGGCCAACTGAGGCGTGCTGTTTTCTTGACCGACAGTTTCTCTAGACGCAGGGCGATGAGGGCCAAGGCGGCCAGGAGGAACTCAACCAGCGTGCCGATCAGATAGCGGGATAGCGTGCTCGTCTCGATCATGCTGCTCAGGAGGAGAATTGCGATGCCCACCACAAGGTAGGTGTTCGCGACGAGGCGCGTGGGGTATTCAGCGCGCTGGATCACAATGTCCTCGATATCTGTCATGGCCACACTAACCTTGGTTCCTCACACAACCAATGCCGCATCGCAGTGCCGGCCCTGTCCAGCCCAAGGTAGCTCTGCGCCCGATACGTCGCTACCAGCCCCGGCTGTTGTGACGATCGACAGGGAACATCGGCGGCAAGGCACGCTTGTGAGCTGACCCAGCGATCATCCGCTTCACACGATGGAGGACGTCCTCTGGGACGGACGCTGACGCACCCCGGTCCAACGCATCTAGGATCGCATCCAGCTCATCGTATGTGATGCCCAGTTCGCCTTCATCGGTCTGACCAGGCCAGAGGCCGGCCGTGGGCGCGCGGTCTATGATGGGTTGGGGGACGCCCAAGACCCGAGCCAGTTCGCGGACCTCGTGCTTGTAGAGCGCCCCCAACGGTTCCAGATCAACGCCTCCGTCACCGTACTTCGTGAAGTAGCCGACCATCATCTCCGGTTTGTTACCCGTGCCCGCCACCAAGCCGTGGTTAGTCTGAGCGATGTAGTAGAGCACTGTCATCCGCAGCCGGGGACGGAGGTTGGCGCGGGCTAACCGGGGCCCGTCAGGAAGGACCGCCTCGAGCGCATCGCAGACCGTTGTCAGATCGATCGTCTGAGTGCGGAGGTGCAGCGCTCGTGCCAGGAGGCCGGCGTAGTATGCGTCCTCCGGCTGGCTGTGGCAAGGCATCAGGACCGCGTGGGTGTTCTCGGTCCCCACAGCTCTCACCGCGAGCGCTGTCGTCACGGCTGAGTCAACGCCGCCGCTTAGCCCTACGACGAAGCCACGTAGGCCGGTGCTGCCAAGGTAGGTCCGCATCCAGTCGACGATGGCCTGGGCCAAGCGCTCGTAGTTGATCATTCTGCCTCGCGCGCGTAAAGGTGGGGGCTGAGCAATCGCGCGAATGCCAAGGTCAGAACCTGTTCGAAGGCCTGCTGACGGTCTGCCCAACCTTGACAGAGCACGCCGATAGCACCGCCCTGACGGTGGGTGTCGCGCTGTCCCGTCAGCTCGTCGATGGCTTGGCCAAGCTCTTTACCGGCCTCCAGTGCAGCCGCGACCCTCGGAGGAAGCAGCATGTTGGCACCACTAGCAATCCCCAATGTGCCGCTGTCGTCGATCACGGCACACCACGCGCTGGTATAGAGCTCTCTGACGCCGTCACCGGCGGCGATTTCCAGAACGCCGCCCTCGAGCCCAAGGCCCCAGGTGGCGGCGGTGCTTGCTTGGGCAGCGACGGCACGGTTGATGGCGCCACGACGGGTCTGCGCGTCAC
>JAFGNI010000392.1 GCA_016927095.1 Anaerolineae bacterium
CCTCGGCTTCGTCAGCAGCCTCCGCAATGAGGGGAAACATCCCGTCCCAGCGAGCCATGCGGCGAAACGGTGCCTTAGCGGGCCAAACACCGCCGACCCAGATTGGAATGCGCGGCGACTGCACGGGCTTGGGTCGGAAATCTGCATCCCTGACCGCATAGTAGGCCCCCTCATAGGAGAACGCGCCATTGCGCCAGAGACCGGTCAGTACATCCAGACCCTCGTCCAACATCGCACCCCGGACGCGCAGATCCGTCTCCTCGCCGAGGTCATCCCATTCCGCCGTCCCCCCTCCAATGCCGACACCGAGGATGAGGCGTCCACCGGACAGCACGTCCACCGACACCGTCTCGCGCGCCAACATTGCCGGACGCCTTCGGGGCAAGGGCGTCACCGTGGTCCCGAGTCGAATCCGCCCTGTGGACATCGCCACAGCGGTCAGGGCTATCCAAGGGTCGACGAAGGGCTGATGCCATCCGGCGACGTGGTCCCAGATGAAGAAGCCATCCCATCCGGCTGCCTCCGCTTCCTGGGCGAGTTGCGCCATGGCAGCAGCCGAACCGAACGGACCGAAGTTGGGCACATAGATGCCGTAGCGCATTTGGGGACCTCCAGGTGTTCACTGCGATAGCTTCGGTAGTCTACCACAGGGCATACAAGCTGCAAGGCGGTTCCGACGTGGTTGTGGCAGCTGAACCGTAATGCGGATCGTAATCTTCAGAGGCTATAATGAGGATGAAATATAACCATTTCCTTACACTAAGGGGATATATCGTATGAAAACGGTCATTGACGCATCTTCGCCGCAGCACACCGAAGATCCCCGCACTAAGGACGATGATACCTCCCGGCCAACGCGCTCCGTTGTGGTTAGGTCAATCTTGGTTCTGCTGGCGATTGGCCTGAGCCTTGTCTTGTTCTGTCCGTTTGAGGCTGGCGCCCAAAGCCTCGACTTGAGCGCAATGCTCATCAGCAGCGCCTTCTTGCTGGTGCCCGTGCTCGCGTATCCCCTCAACAAGTGACGGGCGCGACTCGGCCTTCGGCAGTCTAGCGCAGTCTGGGCTCCTACCGTAGCGCAGACCGCGGGAGACCGCGATGCGGGTTCCCCTTGCCTCACGGTATGAGGAGCATCGGGCGATCCTGGGTCCATTCGGCTGCATCCGCCGCAATCGCACCCGACCTAACGCCCCTCCTCCTCGATCACGGTCACGCGCACGATATCGGGATCCGTGAAGACATCCTGGACGTCCACGGCCCGCGAGGAGAAGCTCCACACAACGCAGCCCTGAGACCCCGCCTGAAACCAGTGTAACGTGTTGGGCGCCAGCGTGATCTGCTGGCCAGGATGTAGGACCGTCTCGTGCCAGACCGTATAGGTCCCTCGACGATGATTCGGCGGATGACCTAGCGGGTTCGGCGTCGCAGGACCTGGCGTGTAGACATACACAACACCCCACTCGCAGCGCAAGGTTTCCGCCTTGCCCGGGTAATCGCCCAGCCGCGGATGCCGGTGCTCAGGCAGCGTCTGATCCGGGAAGAGCACGATCAGCTTCGCAGCAATCTCCGCTGTGTCCAGCAGCGTCAGAATCTGCGCGCCGCTTTCGTCAAGCTCCCCAAGGCCGAAGTCGGCCACAGCGATGGCCTCCAGCTCCGCATCCCGTAGCGCGATCCCTATCTGCCGGAGCAACTGCGCGGCCCGCTGTTGCGCTTGCCGGTATGCTGACCGCGTGATCATCGCTCGTGCTCAGGCCAGCATCTCGTAGAGATACTGGTAGGCCCGCGCAGGAATGCCTTCCTCGATGAAGCTCTGAATCTGATCGCGACCTAGCTTGTCCAACAGCCGAATGCCCGCCTCGACAATGGCGATGGTCGCCGTCATCTGTTCAACGTGGCTGCCATCCCGCGTCGCAACGTCATAGCTCAGCCAGCCGTCCCAGTCGAGGCGGTCCATATAGTAGAGCATCTCGACCATATCCCAGATATTGACGGAGCCCGGCAGCATATCCCAGTCCCATTCCCGGGCGTTGTCGTTGAAGTGGACGTAGAAGAGCCGGTTGGCCTGCGCGGCGATAGCCAGCATCTCTGCCGGAGACTCCCTGGCGATCAGCGCGTGCCCCACATCCATCGTCACGCCAACATGCGGCTGTCCCACACGCTCGCAGAGGTAGAGCGCCCGGCCCATGTCCCCCAGGATGCAGTAGTTGCGCGATTCGTTTAGCTTATACTCCAGGCTGATGCGGATATCGTCCCGGTAGGCGGCTGCCTCAGCGATCCCCGCTTCCAGCCACGCCCATTGCTTGAGGTAATCCACCTGGAAGTTGTAGTTGTGGCCATCGATCAACGGACAGCAGGTGATCATCGACGACCCAAACTCCGCCGCCAGGTCCATTGCAATGCGCATGTCAGCCACAGCTTGCGCTCGGAGGTCCGGATCAGGCGCCGTGAAGGAGCCAACCTGCCACTTCTTCTGCGACTTCACGTTCAGATTCACCGCCGAGACGGGCAATCCCGAATCCTTCACCATCGCCACTGTCTCGTCGACATCCGCAAAATCGCCGGGATAGACGATCTCAATGCCGTCAGCGCCCTTGACATCCCTGACCATCGCCAAGCGCTCCGCGAGGCTGTGATCTGGTTGGTAAGTGTGAAAACGATCTGCGATCTTGCCCATCATGCCCAACATAATCGAGTGTCGTAGTCTCATCTTTTTCTCCTAACTTCAGGAAGCTTGTGTCATCAATCTGGCAATGTCCTCATTGGACAGGAACTCCTCCGCGCGCACCGTCGTCTCGCCGATGAGCAGCAGCCGCAGCTCGCGATGCGTCAACCACTCATCCCCCGGGCCCATCGTCGTGCGCGGGTGTACCTCCACATCCTCAGGCGCCACCGGCTCCGCAATCTCGTAGAGATAGCCCGGTCGCGTCCCGTTATGCTGAATCTGGCGGTCATCAGAGATCGAGACGATGGTTGGCTTGTGCGAGAAAATACGCGCCAGATCACGCCACTGCGTGATCGTGCTGCCCGTCCTTACGACCTCAAGTTTCAACGGGGAACCGTGATACCAAGGCTTGTCGTAGTCCATGCTCTAGCCCTATCCCTCCACCACATCGTTCCCGGCGGATCTGTGATCCGCCTCTCCCCAGCCCCGCCGGATCACAGATCCGACGCGAACAGGGAGGACGGCCTGGCCCCCACCCGGCACCTCTCTCGCCGTTCTGCACGGATCCGCGATCCGTGCTCCCTGTCCACCACCCAAGCGTCGGATCACGGATCCGGCTCGAACAGGCGGCAGCGTCCTAACACCGTTCCGGGCGGATCTGTGATCCGCCCCTCCCCAGGACCAGGCAGCGCAGACTCAGCGGAGATCCACCGCCATGACCTCGTGGTCGACCACCTGCGGCACCGTCACCGTCAGAACACCCTCGCGCACCTCATACGCGACCTCGGCATCCGCCTTGAGCAA
>JAFGNI010000393.1 GCA_016927095.1 Anaerolineae bacterium
CCACGTGGTCCAGAACAAACTGAATCAGGGAATGGGTCTTGGTCCGAGACCCATTCCCTGATTCTCTATACTCTCATTCTGCTGTTAGGGCGTCCAGGGGCTCCCGTCAGGCCAGCGCGTCTGCGTCCACTGCTCGACGGTATCCTGAGCGGGGTACTTGGCGGCTAGATCCTCGTCGATATCGATGCCCAGACCAGGCCTATCGTTGGGATACAGGTAGCCGTTGCGCACCTCGGGAAGGCCAGGGAACATCTCGTAAACGTGTTCGGGGAACCCACACCACTCCTGGATGCCGAAGTTGGGCGACCAGAGATCAAGGTGCAGGTTGGCTGCGTGGCCAACCGGAGAGGTATCGCCCGGGCCGTGCCAGGCCGTGTGCACACCGTAGACGTTGGCGAAGAGCGCCACCGCGCGGGCCGGGGTGATACCCCCCATCTGGCTGACGTGCATCCGGATGTAGTCGATGAGATGCTCCTCAATGAGCAGCTTCCACTCGCGCGGGCTGTTGAAGAGCTCGCCCATGGACAGACGCGTGGCACATTGGCTGCGAATGTCGCGGAACCAATCGATGTGCTCAGGGGCGAGGAGATCCTCAAGGAAGAACAGGTTGTAGGGCTCCAAGTCCTTGGCAAAGCGCACAGCGTCGATGGGCTGCAGGCGCTCGTGGACGTCATGAAGCAGCTCGACCTCGTCGCCGATCTGCTCACGCACATAGGCAATCATCTTGAGCTGGCGCCGCATGTACTCTCGGGGATTGTAGTAAGCCCCGTCCGGCGCTCCCTCGGGTTTGTGAAGGCTCTGCGCCTCGCCGCCGTAGCGGCCTAGCTGGACACGGACATAGCGCACGCCCTGGTCCACGAACTTCTGCACGTTCTCCGCCACCTCTTCTGGCGTCCGCCCCGCCGCGTGGCGATAGACCGCCGCGCCCTCCCGGCACTTGCCGCCCAACAGGTCGTAGACCGGCATATTCGCCATCTTGCCCTTGATGTCCCACAGCGCCTGGTCGATGCCGGAAATCGCGTTGTTGAGCACCGGCCCGTTGCGCCAGTAGCTGTGCACATGCGCCATCTGCCAGAACTCCTCGATCCGTGACACATCGCGCCCGATCGCGAAAGGCTTCAGATGCTTCTCGATCGCGGTGTAGACGGCATTGAAGCGCTGGGTAAAGGTGGCGCAGCCAAGACCGTAGAGCCCAGGCTCCGACGTGATGACCTTTACGATCACCAGCCGCGAGCCCGCCGGCTGGGTTAGGATCGTCTTGACATCTTTGATCGTGATTGGTTTTGCCATTCGCTGTCTCCTTGTGGGTTTGGATACCTGTTGCGGCGCTCGCCTCGACGGCTGCAGACGCCGAGATCATTCTAGAGGGAGATGTGAGCCATGTCAAAGCGACATCCCCCAGAAGCGCTAGTAGGGAGCACAAGTTTCGTGCTCCCTACTAGCAAGAGGAAGAAAAACGAAGCTGAGAAGCTTCCCTACTGTATTCGGAGAGCATTGCCCCCACAACGCTCTCGGAACACCAAGATGGATGTCCCTGTGTCCCCTAGATGTTCCCAGAGGACGCGCTACACCGACAGGAACGTTGCAAGCAGTTTCTGGCTGCGGCTATCCAAGGCAGTGTGGTCCTCGATCTCGTGCCGCGCCTCGTTCACATCAATGATCAGCCAGTGGTTCTCAGAGACCTGGCGCGTGTTATGGGTGATGCTGTTGCGCATCACAAACTCCTGAGGCCCCTTGTCAGTCTCGACCCGCCAGTAGAGGAAACCTAGCTCCTCCTTGATATTGTTGATACGGGTGATCTTCGGAACAAGGTAGTACAGGTTGAGCTCGGCAGCGACAGCATCCCGGTCCGCCGGTCTCAGCTTGGTCCAATCCTCGATGATGCCGATCTCGGGCTGTTTCTCCGCGTTGGCATCGCGCACAGAAAGGAAAGCGGCTGTATCTGAGACGGGGAAGCACGAGCGTAGCACCACGCGCGGGTACTGGACACTCACGCCACCGTCCGTGACGGTGAGGCCCAGCGTGTCGCCGTGGCGCACAAAGCGCACGTTCTCCGGCTTTAGGTAGATAACCTCGTAGCTCTTTGCCATGTCGTTGCCCCCTATAGGCTCGCCGTGCTGCCATCGATGCGCGCCATCTGCGACTGCATCTGGACCAGATTGTAGAACACGCCATGGTTCTCGATGAGCTCTTTGGGCGTGCCCTGTTCTTCCAGCCTTCCGTGGTTAAGGACCAAGATCCGGTCCGCATTCTGCAGAGTCGAAAGCCGGTGCGCGATCGCAATCGTCGTGCGACCCTTGACCAACTCGTTCAGGGCTTCCTGGATCTGCTGCTCGGTCTCGCTGTCCACCGACGATGTTGCCTCGTCGAGGATCAGGATGCGCGGATCGTGCAGAACGCCGCGCGCGATCGAGATACGCTGTCGCTCACCGCCCGAGAGGCCGGCACCACCCTCGCCCACGATCGTGTCGTAGCCCTCCGGCATCGCCGTGATAAAGTCGTGAGCGTTCGCCGCCTTGGCCGCGCGGATGATCTCCGCGTAGGTGGCGTTAGGCTTACCGTAGGCGATGTTCTCCGCCAGCGTGCCTCGGAAGAGATAGGGCGATTGCAGGACCATGCCGACCTGCTGCCGGATCTCTTCCATAGAGAGGTCACGGATGTCAACGCCATCGATCGTGATCGCGCCGTCGGTCACATCATAGAAGCGGCAAAGCAAGTTGACCA
>JAFGNI010000394.1 GCA_016927095.1 Anaerolineae bacterium
CGATCTCGCGTGCAGCCCAGAGCAACGCACCCAGCACGTCCATACCATCTGCCCCAAGCTCCGCCAGGTTCGGGATATGCTTATTCGGGACCACCAACACGTGACACGGCGCTTTGGGCGCGATATCACGGAAGGCCGTCACCGATGCGTCCTGATAGACGACATCGGCTTCGACCTCGCCGCGAACGATGCGACAGAAAGCGCAATCGCGCACCTATTTCAGATCCTTGGTCAATACATCCAGAAACTCGCGGTTGGTGCGGCTCTTGCGCATTTGCGTCAGCAGAGCCTCGTGGGCCGCCGTAATGTCATAACCCTGCGTCGTCGCCGTGCCGGTCATCATCTGCGAGATCATCCGACGCATAAGCCAGACCTTGCGGAGTGTCTCCTTATCCAACAACATCTCCTCACGGCGGGTACCCGAACGGATGATGTCGAAGGCCGGGAAGATGCGCCGCTCCTCGAGCTTGCGGTTCAGATGCAACTCCATATTGCCCGTGCCTTTGAACTCCTCGTAGATCATGTCGTCCATCCGGCTGCCCGTATCGATCAGGCACGTGGCCAGAATGGTCAGACTGCCGCCTTCCTCAATATTACGTGCGGCGCCGAAAAACCGTTTGGGTGGATATAGTGCTGCCGGGTCCAGACCACCGGACAACGTACGCCCGCTCGGCTGCACGACCAGGTTATAGGCGCGCGTCAGGCGTGTGAGGCTGTCCATCAGGATAGCTACATCGCGCCCCATTTCCACGAGACGCTTGGCCCGATGGAGCGCCATCTCCGCAACGTGCGCCTGATGCTCCACCGCCTCATCAAAGGTGGAGCTGATCACCTCGGCATCGACCGAGCGGTCCATGTCGGTAACCTCTTCCGGTCGCTCACCGATCAACACGACCATCAGATGCACGTCCGGATGGTTAGCCGAGATACCATTGGCTACTTTCTTGAGTACGGTCGTCTTGCCTGCCTTGGGCGGTGAGACGATGAGACCGCGTTGGCCGAAGCCAATGGGTGCCACCAACTCCAGCAACCGCTGTGTGAGCATGCGCGGACCGGTGTTAAGGTTGAACCCCTTGGTGGGAAAGATGGGGGTCAACTTCTCAAAGTTCGGGCGCAACTTCGCCAACTCCGGGTCCATACCGTTCACAGCCTCGATACGCAGCAGGCTCCGGTACTTCTCGGTGTCCTTGGGTGGGCGAACCTGCCCCGCCACCATGTCACCACTGCGCAACCCGAAGCGCCGCACCTGGCTCTGTGACACATAGACATCGTCCGGGCCAGGCGCATAGCGTGCTGAACGCAGGAATCCCATGCTATCGTCGGTGATCTCCAGAATGCCACCGCCGAAGCTGAATCCCTCGCGCTCGGCCTTGGCCCGCAACAGGAGCAGGATCAGATCATCCTTTTTGAGTCCGCTGTACCCGGTAACTCGATAGTCGCGGGCCAGCTCGCGCAACTCCTGAAGGCGCATGCGCTCCAGATCCGCCATATCCATCTTACGCAGCACGTCGCTCTGTGCACCGCCCGAAGCCCTGCTCTTCGGAGGGCCAGTCACAGCAGCCTCTTCGGGCTTCGCCTCTACCACCGCCACACTAGGTTCCTCTTCGGACTCCGAGAACTCGAATTCATCCTCGACTTGGGGTCTCACAGCTGATTCCACGTCATCCCTCCTCAATCTCTTCGGCCTCACCATGCTATCCTGGCGTCGCCATCACACGCACGATCAGAGCTCCTGCGGCCCTGATCCGGCGGCGGTTCATCGCAACCACAGGGACAGAACGTAACCCAAAATCCCCGCCCACAACAGACTATCGATGCGGTCCAGCGCACCTCCGTGCCCGGGGATCAACCCACTCGTATCCTTGACCGCTACCTCACGCTTCATCATCGACACCAGGAAGTCCCCAGCCGGGCAGAAGATACTCACGACCAGACCCAGGATGGCACCGTGTCCAAAAGTCAGGGTGGACGCCTGACCGAAGATCAGTTGGCCAAGCCAGGCCATAAGCAGCCCGGCCAGAGGCCCGCTGACCACCTGGGCCGCATACCCCTCCCAGCTCTTGCCTGGGCTTATCGTGGGTGCCATCTTGTGCCGGCCATAGCGTCTGCCCAGGAAATACGCCGCCGAATCACCAACCCAGATGGCCACAAACGTGCTCAGCGTCCACCAAAACCCGTCGGACACTGAGCGCAGCGCGATCAAGTAAGCACCACCCAGGCCAAGATAGGTACCCCCAGCCACGGTTAGTGCCCAGTTCTCCGTCGGGTTAAATCGTCCGGGATACCGGCGGGATTGGATCAGCTCCCAGAGCGATATCGTGAGCACACCGATGGCCACAACAGCGGGAAACCACACCCGGCCAGGCCAGATGCCATAGGCCTCCCACAACGCCGTCAACAGACAGACCGCCACAGCGCTGATGGTATACCCACGCCGGCGAAACATCCCCACATACTCAACCCCAGAGAGGGTCGTTGCCGCTATGACCAACAGGGTGTAAGGCCATCCCCCTATGTAGCATAGAACCAAGGCCGCAGGTAACAGAATCGCTGCACTGATGACTCTCGCTCTCAATGCACAGTCCTTCCTGTAAAGTTAGTGACGCGGCTCGCCCTATGTTCCTTCAGCCTCAACGTGGTAACCAGCATCTCAGCCCGATCGTGCGGGGAAAACCATGGTAATCTCGCAGTATACAGCACCGGCGCACGAAGCATCGATTGTGGGAACCGGACTCGCCTGGAGCAGACTTCCTCAGGGAGCGCTTCTGTAGAGGATCTGACAGACCGAATGACCCGCTGACCTAAGCCCTCTTCAGCCCACCATAGCGGCGATCGCGCTCGCTGAAAGCCTTTAGTGCTCTGTAGAACTCATCCTTATCGAAATCGGGCCAATAAAGTGGTGAGATGTAGTACTCAGCATAGGCGCCCTGCCAGAGCATAAAGTTGCTGACCCGATATTCACCGCTAGTCCTGATGATCAGATCCACATCAGGCAACCCTGCGGTACACAGATGGGCATCGATCACATCAGCGGTGATCGCTTCCGCCGGAATCTGCTCGCGGACGATTGCCCGAACTGCTTCTGTGATCTCCCAACGCCCGCCATAGTTGAAGGCAATGTTGGCGATCAGGCGATCGTTGTTGCGGGTTAACTCTACCGCCGTCCGGATCTGTTGCTTGAGGGTATCAGACAAAGGGGCTAGATCCCCAATGTGCCTCAATTGTACACCATTTTTGTGCAATTCGCCAACTTCCCGATCCAGAGCCTCTGCCAGCAAGCGCAGCAATCCACGAACCTCATCCTGAGGTCGGGACCAGTTCTCTGTCGAGAAGGCATACAGCGTCACGATCGGGACATTGAGCTCCACTGCGGCACTGAGCACACGGCGTAGGTTCTCGACCCCCGCACGATGGCCGGCCAGACGCCGCATGCCTCTCTGCCGAGCCCA
>JAFGNI010000395.1 GCA_016927095.1 Anaerolineae bacterium
CGGCAGCCGCCGGCTGCAGATCCGTCGGAGACCTTCTCCTATCGCGACTACCTGGCGCGCCAGGACATCCACGTCCAGGTCTGGACCAAGGATGTTGCCGTCCTTTCCTCTCACCACGGCAACCCCGTGCTGGATCATCTCCTGAGGTTCAAGGCGCGCGCCTATGACGTCGTCCAGGACCTCCTGCCCGAGCCGCAAGGCGCCCTCCTTGCCGGCATCCTGTTGGGCATCGAGCGTGACCTGCCTCCCGATCTTGTTGAAGCTTTCAGAATCACAGGAACGAGCCATATCGTGGCGATCTCTGGGATGAACCTCGCGATCATCGCCGGGTTCGTCAACCAGTGGGCACGGCGTATTTTCAGGCGGCGCGGGAGCCTCGCGCTTTCGTTGGGCATCGTCTGGGTCTATGTGGTCCTGGTCGGTGCCTCACCATCCGTGCTGCGTGCCGGGGTGATGTCCTCTATCGTGATGCTAGCGCTCCGAGAGCAACGGCTCGTCCACGGTCCCACAGCGCTTGCCGCCGCCGTTGTCGCGCTTTCTCTGCTGGACCCCTTCACGTTCTGGGACCTTGGTTTCCAGCTCAGCTTTGCGGCGACCGTCGCGTTGATGATCTATGTGCCTTTGCTGGGTGGGTGGGTCAAGCGCCGGCTGGGAGGGTGGTTGGGTCGCGACCGCGCTGAGAAGGTCGTAGGGCTTATCTGGGAGACGGTCATCGTGACTTTGGCCGTTCAGGTCGCGACCTTGGGGATCACGGTGGGGGTAACCGGGGAGCTGTCGTTGGTCTCCCTTCTGACCAACAGCCTGATCCTTCCGGCCCAGCCCTTTGTGATGACCTTCGGCGGGCTGGCTCTTCTCTTGGGCTTTGTCATCCGCCCCTTGGGTGTTGTGTTTGGATGGCTGGCCTGGGTCTTCCTGTGGTACACGATCACGATCGTCGAATGGACGGCAACCTTCCCCTGGGCCTTCGTCAAGCTTGGCACGATGACACCCTTCGTGGTCTGGACCTACTATGGGCTCTTGGCGTTGGCAACCGGGTGGGTTATGCTCTCTCCGGCTGTGCGGCTACGCCTGTGGGGGAGGGTCAAGGCGCTGGACCGGCGCCTCGCCGCTGCGGGGGTCGCCGGCCTGGTGCTGGTCGGGGGCTACTTCGCGACCAGGCCCGATGGCCGGCTGCATGTGTGCTTCTTGGATGTGGGTCACGGGACTGCCGTCTTCCTTCAGACGCCCACGGGCTCGCAGGTTCTGATAGACGGCGGGCCTGACCCGCGTCAGACTCTGTCTGAGCTGGGCAAGCAGATGCCCTTCTGGGACCGGTCGCTGGATCTCGTCCTCCTCACCTCCCCGGATAACGCACGCCTCGCCGGTCTGGTGCCCGTGCTCGCGCGCTATGATGTCGCATCCGTGGTCGTTGGGCCCGAGGCGGGCACCGGCCCGACATGGGAGGCTTGGGAGGCGGCACTGCAGGAGCAGACGATAACGCCCGCTAACATCGTAGCCGGCGCCGTCCGGGACCTGGACGGCGGCGTCAGCCTCCACACTCTGTGGCCACCTAACGACGTTGAGGGCCCGGTTGTCCTGCAGATCGTGCACGGCAATGTCCGGTTCCTCCTGATGGGGGACGCCACGGCACTGGTCGAGGACCGGCTCGTAGCGGCCTATGGCCAGCAATTGCGATCTAGCGTTCTCGAACTTGCCCGGCAGGGCGCCCAAACCTCGACCTCGGTGGCGCTGCTGCAGGCGGCTTCCCCCGACTTTGCGGTCGTCTCCCGGAGCGACCGGTATGACCTATCGCCCTACATCGAGGCCCGCCTGATGGACCGGCCCCTCTACCGCACCGATGCCAACGGCACCATCACCTTCCTCTCCGATGGTCGAGGCATCGTCGTCAAACCAGCCCACTGACTGACGGCCCCCGGGCCGCAGGCCTCTGACTCTTGACTCCGGCTTCGCACCCGCACGCTCAGGGCGAATGCATCTCGGCGATGTAAGTCGGGCAGCCATGCCCGACTGCGCGCGACGAGTTCTTGGTGGGCGATCGTCTCCTGCGCACACAGAGCCCGAGATTGGTGCGACCGCGGATGGCGGCGGCTGCGCCGCCGAGTCGGGCATGGCTGCCCGACTTACAGTGGACGTCCGCGAGTGCGCCAGATGCGTACGCCCTGGCCGCCCCTCCCCCTAACCGTCTCTCCATGCTATGATGTGGCCCATGAGCCTGATTCGTCTCAACAACGTCCATAAGTCCTACCAAGACACCCCGGTGCTCCGGGATGTCTACTTCCGTCTTGCCGAAGGCGATAGGGTCGGTCTCATCGGCAAGAACGGCACGGGCAAGACCACCTTTCTCAAGCTGATCCTGGGCCTGGAGACGCCGACCTCGGGCACGGTGGAGATGGACGATGGCATCCGCATGGGCTACTTCTCACAGTTCTCCCAACTGGATGGCGAGCAAAGCGTCGTCCAAGTGCTGGACGAGGTCTTCGCCGACATCCACGCGCTGGAGGAGGAGATGCTGGAGGTCGAGATCGCCTTTGAGGATAACCCTGAGGGGCGGGCCCTCCAACGGCTGCTGGATCGACAGGCGGCCTTGATCGAGGCGATGGAGCGCCGTGGCGGATGGACCTACGACTACAGGATCGACGAGGCGCTCACGCGGCTGGGGTTCAGCGAGGCGCACCGGACCTGCCCGATCGACGCGCTGTCCGGCGGGTGGCGCAACCGCGCGGCGCTGGCTAAGATCCTGCTGGAGGCGCCGGACGTGCTGCTGATGGACGAGCCCACGAATTTCCTCGATATCGAGGGCCTGGCATGGTTGGAGTCGTGGTTCACGGGCTTCCCGGGTGCCCTGATCGTGGTCTCCCACGACCGCGATTTCCTCAACCGGGTGGTGACCCGCATCGTGGAAATCGAGAACTACCACTTTCAGGAGTATGAGGGGAACTACACGCAGTACGTCCGCGAGAAGCCGATGCGGCTCAAGTCGCTGACGCGCCA
>JAFGNI010000396.1 GCA_016927095.1 Anaerolineae bacterium
GGCGATGAAGTACGGCATGCCGCCAAACGGCGGGTTTGGCCTGGGTATTGACCGGCTGGCTATGCTCTTCACCGACAACCGAAGTATCCGCGACGTGTTACTCTATCCGCATCTGCGATCACGAGACTGAAACTGAGCCGTTTTCGCAGCTAAGAAACGACCCTCGGCGATGCCGCAAGTAGCCACCGAGGGTCGTTGTCGTCTAGAGCACGCCCGCCACCTCTGCGTCCAGGCGATCGAAGAAGGCCACCATCGCCTGATGACGGCCCTCAGCAAGACGCCGTCCCTCCGCCGTGTAAAGGCGGTCTTTGATCCGGGACAACTTCACCACGAACTCATGGACAGCCGTGTGCTCATCCGGGTCGTCATCTACGCGGTGACGCCTACCGACTTGATCCCAGCGCGCAAGGTCGACAGCCCGGCGCGGCGCCCACAGTCGTTGACCGTGCGCGCCGCTGTACGCAAAAGCACGCGCGATCCCAATAGCGCCAATGGCATCCAGCTTGTCCGCATCAAAGAGCACCTGGGCCTCCAGCGTCTCCGGATCAGGCACAGAACGGAAGCGATGGGCAGCGATCGCGTGGGCAATCGCCATCGTATCGGTTTCGGGCACGCCCTTCCGCAGCAGGTGATCTCTCGCCCGTCCCGCAGCCACGGCGGCGTGGTCGCTGCCATCCGCCTGCGACACGGCACGGCCCCAGTCATGCAGCAGCGCTGCAGCGCGGACGATCTCCAAATTGGCTCCCTCCACGTGCGCGATATGCTCGGCCAATGCCAACACGCGGAGGATGTGGTCGAAATCATGCACACTGTCAGACCCATCGTAGAGCACCTGCGCTTCAGCCACTGTCACATACAAGGCAGCCTCCTTACTACACTGGTAAATCGCAGCCCGCGAACCATGGGGTTCGCGGGCGTAACGACAAGACGAAACATCATCGCAGTCTAGAGCTCAGGGCTCACACTATCGCGGCAAAGCCTCGCGCTGTTAGCCTCGGAGCCGGACGTCGGCAGTTGGACGCTAGTGCAGATAGATCAGCGGGTTGGTCGGGTAGGAGTCGTAGCGGATCTCGAAGTGAAGATGCGGACCGGTCGAGTTTCCGGTACTCCCCATCGCCCCAATCACCTGCCCCCCCTCGACCACTTCTCCCTCACGTACGAAAATGTCACTGAGGTGAGCATAGTACGTCTGATAGCCGTTCTGGTGATCCACAACGATCAGATAGCCATAGCCGATATCCGTCCAGCCGGCAAAAGCCACAAACCCGCTATCAGAAGCCCAAATGGCGGCGCCCACAGACGCCCCGATGTCAATGGCGCGATGCCCGTACCAGTATCCTTGCGTCAGCACGCCCGACGCAGGCCAGTTGAAGACCCCCAAGGCTTGAGCGGCAACGGGCACAGGACCCACATAGGTCGTGACCTCGCGTGTCTCATAGGGTTTGCTCCCACCGGGCACGATCAGACTGCTGCCCACCAAGGGGGTGCCGTTGGGCGCGAACGCATTGAAGGGACAGGAAGCAATTGCCTCCACGTCAACTTTGTACGCCTGGGCAATGCTCTCGAGGGTGTCGCTGACGGCGACCGTGTGATAGACGCCATCAATGGGCAGAATGACCAACTCCTGGCCCACGCGAAGCAGATCGGGCATCTTCTCCAGCTCGGGGTTCGACCACAGCAGCGTGGTAGGCTGTAGATCAAAGGACTCCGCGATCTTCTCAGTCGTATCGCCGGGCCCTACAGTGTAGGTGGTGATCTCCAGCCGTGGGCGGTCAGGAACGGCCGTGTGAACCTGCGCTTGTCGCACAATCCTGGCCTGGGAAGCAGCTCGGTAATAGGGGCGCTCAACTTCCGCCGCCACCGGGGCAGCGGCGTCGACGTTTTGCACAAAGCCCTCAAGCAACGTCTTGTCCGCGACGCGGACGATGGCAGAGGGAGAGTCCAGCCGCAAAGCACCGAGAACGACAAGGACGGCGATCACCAGAACCAACGCGATGTGCGCCGTCAAGCGACCAATAGCCGGGCGCTGTCCGTCCCGGTCATCTCCCCAACGCCAGATCCAGGCAGCCACACGCGCCATCAGGCGCACAAAGAGCGGGCTATGCCAATCTGAGCTATGCTTCGAGATATCAGTCATGGTTTGGCAGCAGAGATCGCAGGGCTTACGGCTCAAAGAGCTGCGGGTTCTGAGGGACACCGTTCTTGCGTATCTCGTAATGCAAGTGCGGTCCCGTGGACCACCCTGTGGTTCCGCAATAGCCAATCACTTGACCCTGGTAGACCGGATCGCCACAGCTCACCGCATAGGCGTTGAAATGCGCGTAGTAGGTCTCATAGCCATTGCCGTGGCTGACCCGTACCAGGTTGCCATAGCCGCCGTTCCACCCGACCCAGACGACGACGCCAGCATCCGACGCTACGATGGGATCGCCCAGGCGGCAACGGTAGTCCAGACCGATATGCCGCGGGTTGCGAGGGTCGCCAAAGGTCCAGCCGGACACCGCATATGAGCCTGTCGGCAGAATGAACCAGCCGTTGGCGCCATAGCCTGATACAGCTGTGTCACCGCAATAGCCATAGCTGGCTGAAGCGTAACCGACAGAGGGTGCGGTAGGTTCGGGAGGGGGCGGTTCCCACTCGAAGTCGTCTCCCACACCACCGGGGACAACCAACAGCGTACCTTCTGCCAGAGGCCTGCCTGGCGTCACGGCGTTCCACTGATTGTACAACTCCTCAACCGGGACTTCGTAGAATTCCGCGATCGACTCCGCCGTCTCTCCCGGCATGACGGTGTGATAGGCGCCGTCGACCGGAGGGATCGCCAGGGTCAGACCGGGCTGTAGCAGCCATGGGGATCCCTGGAGCGTCTCCATGTTGGACCAGACGAGGGTATAGGGCGAGAGCTTGAACTGCTCAGCGATCCAGAAGATGTTGTCTCCCTCCTGGACCGTGTAGTCTATCACTTCCAGCCGCTCGCGCTCCGGGATGGTCGTGAGAGGATTGGCCTGCCGCACAACAGCTTTGGGTTGCAAATAATCGCCGAAGAGCTGGTTACCTATGCTCAGGGCCGTTGGCGTCGCCACGGGTTCTGCCGCCGCAGGGAGAGACAGCGAGCGTGGCTGCGAAGAGCCCACGACATTCATCGGCGTCAACGTGACATGCCCAACAAAGCCCACCAGCAACGCAAGAAGCAGAATTGCTGCGTGGGCACTATAACGCCCAATAAACGCGGCAACGGCCCGGCGATCACGTCCCCATCGCCAGACAGTTGCCGTCGCGTATGCTATGAGCTTTTCGGGAAATCGGACAAGCATCTGTGTGAAGGGAACCTTCACCCGGAAGCCTTGCTCCTCAATGGAGCCAGACTTCACCTCAGGGCTTGCCCCACCGTTCGGCACGTCTTCTGAAGACGGCGAACCGGCAGTGTCACAGCTAGATTCTTCTGTCATAGGTTCTCTGGTGTGAGTCCCAAGATAGATCCCGCCTGTTCTTCAACAATACCCGGGACGACCACCCGCAATCCCGGGGGTGAATCCCCGCGAAGGTTACTTGGCCCCACATACACTTCCATTATAGCATACAGAATCAAGACAGCAACTGGACGCCGGCAAGCGCCAAGGCCATCGCAGTTGGCCATCTGCGCCGGGCCCTGTGCCTGCTGCCTCAGGGCAGGGCTTGTCCCTGCCCCTACAGCGGCTATCCGTAGGGGCACCCCTTGTGGGTGCCCTTCCCAACTTGCGATTGCCCTAGGGCAAGCGCTTGACACTGTAGCTCAGCATGCGATAATCCGGACACCCGAATAGCAGACAGAGGAGAGTGTGTGGAGATGAGCAGCCTACAGCAAGTCGACGACAAGAGCTTCTCAGATGTAATCGAAACCAGCGAGGTACCGGTGCTGGTAGACTTTTTCGCCGAATGGTGTCCGCCATGTCGTAGGCTGGGCCCCACGCTCGAGGAGGTTGCCGAGGAGCTTGCAGATCGGCTGAAGATCGTAAAAGTCAACGTGGATTCGACATCATTGGCGCCCAAACACGGCGTGATGAACATCCCCACCATGATCCTCTTCAAGCAAGGCGAGGAAGTCGACCGCCTGGTGGGCAACCAATCCAAGCGCAACCTGATAGAACAGCTGGAGAAGCACCTCGACTAGCCACGATACCATCATCACACCTGGGATCCGGTGGGCGCAGAGCCGGAGGCTAGACGATGCCAGCCTCCGTCCAGAGCCGCCGGATCTCTTCATTTGACAGGTCGTCCACCGATCGATCCGCGTCACGGGCAGCCCTCTCCAGAACGTAGAAGCGCTCCGCAAACCGCTGATTGGCTTCACGTAGAGCACTCTCCGGATCGATGTTGCTCCGCCGAGCCCAGTCGGACACGACCAGAAGAAGATCGCCCAGCAGCTGATCGACCGAGCGCGCTGCTGACTGCGACTGCAGCGCAGCCATCAGATGGCCCACGCCATGGGCCACAGCCTGCGGCAACTCGACCCAGATGCCATCTTCTGCAACCCGCTCGAATCCAATCCTACCCGCCCGGTCGGCGTAGGCTGCAGCCTGGGCCAGCGCGGGCAGCGCCTTGGGGATACCGGCTAACAATGAGCGCTCCGAGGTGCCCTTGGCGTCGCGTTCCTGTCGTTTGATCGCCTCCCAGTTGGTGATCACGTCGCCTACGCCCTGGACATCTACACCTCCCCATACGTGCGGGTGTCGTCGCTTGAGCTTCGCGTCGATCTGCGCAATCATGTCGGTCATATAGAAGTCGCCCTCCTCCACCGCAATCTGGGCGTGGAGCACGATCTGGAGCAGAAGATCCCCCAGCTCCTCCCGTAGGGCGGAAGGAGAGCTCGCGTCGATCGCGTCCAGGACCTCATAGCACTCCTCCAGAAGGTTGGTTCGCAAGCTTTCGTGCGTCTGCTCGCGATCCCAGGGACATCCTTCGGGGGAACGCAGCCTCGCGATGGTCTCCTGGAAGCCCTCAAAACTCGTGACACCGGGCAGGGCAGCCACATAGAGCGTGGAAAGGGCAGAGACGGGATGCCGATCGATCTCGTAGAGCGGCAGGTGCCTGACCGACTCGGCCGCGGTCCCGGCACCGTCGATCAGGACAGTGGGATGGTCATCGGCGTACTGGTTCATCAGCACGAGCTTCAGTTCAGACGCCACAGCCCGGCTGTAGACCTGCGCAATCAGGGCCGGTTGGTCGGGATTCAGCGGAGGATGGTGAAGCGCTAGGAAGTCCAGCGCATCCAGGATCTGCAGCCCGTCCAGGGCATCGAGGCCCAGCGCGGTCAAGGCAGGTTCCACGAAGCTAAGCCCGTTGACGACACGCACCGGAATGCCTATCTCCTTTGAAGCGGTCAACAGCCGGGCGACCGTCGACTCCCCTACCAAGGGATGCCCAGGGACGGCGTAGACAACGCCAGCATCACGGCGCCCAAGCTCCAGCACGCGCTCCGCGATCTCCCTGTAGACATCGGAAAACCGCTCGGCGCGTTCGTAGACCTCATCAAAGCTGTGCAACCTCACGCCCTGAGGAAGATCCTTGACGACAGGATGATGAAGTGTCCGCAACCAGATCTCGTCAGCCTCTTTGAGGACATCCCAGGCCTCAAGTGTCAAATCCCCGATAGCCCCTGGTCCCAGACCTACGATCGTGATACCCGGCATCTGCAACTCCTCCCTCCTCAACCACCCAACGAGCGATGGCAGGGCTCTCCTGCGATCCACAAAGAAAAAGGTAGGCAGCATTGAGATCTGCCTACCTTGAATTCCAACTCTCGCGGAATTAGCGCTTCGTGTACTGCGGTGCCTTGCGAGCCCGCTTGAGACCAGGCTTCTTGCGCTCTTTCATACGCGAATCCCGGGTCAGCATGCCGCCTTGGCGCAGGGCAGGACGGTACTCGGGGTTCACCTCCAACAGAGCACGGGCAACACCCATGCGAATCGCGCCGGCCTGACCGGTGATGCCACCCCCCTTGGCCAGGACCGTAACGTCGAAGTGACCCGCTGTCTGCGTAGTCTCGAGAGGTTCGGTCACGGCAACCCAATCCACCTCACGACCAAAATACTCCTGGTACGGCTTGCCGTTGATCAGGAACTGTCCAGTGCCGTTCGGGTGCAGTCGCACACGCGCGGTTGATGTCTTGCGACGTCCTAAACCTTCGTAGTACATTCACATCTCCTTAAATCTTGTGCCTAGAACTCCAAAGGCAGCGGCTGCTGAGCCTGGTGCGGGTGCTGAGGACCGCTATAGACCTTCAGCTTCTTGAGCTGCTGGCGTCCAAGTGGGCCACGCGGTAGCATGCCCTTGACTGCGTGGGTAATCACACGGTCTGGATGCAGTTCCAACTGCCGGCGCAGTGAGATCTCACGGAGGCCGCCGGGATACCCCGTATACCGGTAGTACATCTTCTGATCTAGTTTGCGACCGGTCACGTTGATCTTTTCCGCATTGATCACAATCACGAAGTCGCCAACGTCCTCGTGGGGTGTGTACTGCGGCTTGTGCTTCCCCCGCAGGACCGTTGCGATCCGGGTCGCCAAGCGCCCCAGGGTCATGTCTGCGGCATCAACCACGTACCACTTTCGCTCCACCTCTCCGGGCTTGGCGACATAAGTCTTGTGCATTCTTATGTTCTTCACCTTTTGCTAACTCCCTATCTCAGAATAATCCCTCGAGATCCCGTCTCTGAAGATCCCGTCTCTGAAGGCCTTGTCTCACTACGTATCTACCCCACAAGATCCTGCATCCAACGCTAGCCCCTACACTCAGGACCTAGGCACTGGCGTAGGTCACAGACTTCAAGCACAGGCCTTTCGCTGTTATGGCAGGTCCGGCCTTCTGCCGGTCCCGCGTATCCAGGATCTCCTTGAACTCCTCGGGCAGCAGAGCGCCATATCCTACCCGGAGCAGTGTTCCTACTAGCATCCTGACCATACGGTACAGGAAAGCGTCAGCCTCGATGTCAAAGGTCAGCCACTGCTGATCGCAGGTCCATTCGGCGCCCAACACATGGCGGACCGCGTTGTCCCCCTGCGGCGGCGAGCCAAAGGCCTCAAAATCGTGACGCCCTATCAGACATCTTGTTGCCTCCGCCATCGCCCCAACATCCAAGTCCCGCGCGACGTGCAGGCTGTACCGGTCGACCATCGGATCTCGCACGGGCGCACAGTAGATCGTGTATCGATAGCTTCGGCTGAGCGCGTCGAACCGAGGGTGAAACCTCGCATCGACTTCGCTAAGCTCAACAACAGCTATCTGACTTGGCAGCAGAGCGTTCATCCCGCGATGGAGATCCGCTACAGAGTGCCCCCAGTCGGCGTCGAACGCGATAACCTGTCCTTCTGCGTGCACACCAGCATCCGTACGCCCGGATGCCAGTACCCGAATCTCAGTGTTTGTTAGCTTCGCCAGAACCCGCTCGATATCGGCCTGGATGGTGGGGGCGTTATTCTGTATCTGGTAGCCCCCGTAGTCTGTGCCATCGTAAGCCACAACCGCTTTGAACCGCACGCTAGCTCACTGTCAGTACTCAGACCAACCCACAGACCTTAGCCGCAACAGCATGTACAGAGACGCGCCCAACTCGCCCTTAGGCTTCCTCCACCAACTCCAACACCACCATCTCAGCCGCATCTCCCTTGCGCAGCCCCAACTTCAGCATGCGCGTGTAGCCGCCGGGACGATCGACATACCGTGGTGCGATGTCAGCAAACAGCTTCTGAACCACTTTGGGATCATTCAACTGAGCCGCAACACGACGACGAGCGTGGACCTCACGAGCCGGCTCTTCCTCGCCCGCCACCAAGCCTCGCTTCGCCACCGTAATCAGTTTCTCGGCCTGTCCTTGGATAGCCTCGGCCTTGGCTCGCGTTGTGCGAATCCTCTCGTGCCGGAATAGCTGCGTCACAAGATTCCGACGTAAGGCCGTCCGCTGCCCGGATGTCCGGTTTAGCTTTTTACCCGCGACACGATGTCGCATGCCACATCCTCCTGATCGATAAATCGGCCAAGGTCGCCCTAGCGCCGAAGGTCGATGCGGTCAGCACCAGCCGGGACAGGTCGTCCCAGCCACCGTCAGGTGCTATGCTGACTCCTCAGACTCCTCTTCAGCCCAAAAACCCTTGGCTTCCAGTTGCTCTAGTAGCTCTGTCAGCGATTTCTCGCCGAAGTTCCGGATGGACAGGAGCGCGTCTGTGCCCCGTGCCAGCATCTCCAGAACCTCACCGACATTCGAGATCCCCGTCCGCTTGAGCGCGTTATAGACACGTACGCCCAACCCAAGGTCCTCGATCGGCGTCGCATAGGCCTGGTGGGGAATCGCGTCCTCTTCTTCCTCTACCTCAGCCTCGAGCTCTTCCTCGGGTTCTGCACCGGCGATCAGTCGCAGGTGAGTCACCAGAATCCGAGCTGCCTCCTTGAGTGCGTCCAGCGGCGCGATGCGTCCGTCGCTCCAGACCTCCACGGTCAGACGGTCGTAGTTGGTCAACTGACCAACACGCGCCTGATCAACCCTGAAGTTTGCCCGGCGGACGGGGCTGAAGATCGCATCCACCGGCAGGACGCCGATGGGCATGCGTCCTTGCTCCTCGCCCGGCATATAGCCTCGTCCCCTCTCAACCGTGAACTCGAAATCGAGGTGCAAGTCCTCGTCATCGACGGTGAAGAGATAGAGATCGGGATTCAGAATCTCAATCTCCGGAGGAGCGATGATGTCACCTGCGGTCACCACACCCTCGCCCTCAATGCGGAGGGTCATGTACTGCGGGCCTTCACCTTCCATCAGCAGGCGAACCTGCTTCAGTCGAAGGATGATCTGGATGACATCCTCGCGAACCCCAGGAATTGTTGTGAACTCGTGCGGAATATCCGTAATCCGCACCGCCGTGACCGCCGCTCCCTCAAGAGAAGAGAGTAGAACTCGCCGCAGGGAATTGCCCAACGTCACACCATAGCCGCTTTCCAGTGGGCCAATGATATACCGGCCATACTGTTCGGCATTGACATCTACTTCCACCTTAGGCAGAACTGGCGCTGCTAGCACGTTGCCTCCTGTCTGATCAAGCACTCAAGCCTCCCCTTCCACGCACCTAGGCCAACGGGCCAATCGCCAGCCCGCCGGAGGGAGGCTATGAGCGTTAGCGCGAGTAGAACTCAACAATCAGTTGCTCATCGACGGGAGCGTCGATTTCCTGACGTGTCGGCAGGGCAACCACGCGCCCCGACAGATCGTCTTCATTCAAGCTTAGCCAAGCAGGGACTTCGCGTTGCCCCAGAAGCTCGCGGCGATCGCGGAAGTACTGGTTCCGACGGCTCGACATCTTCACACCGATACGATCACCGTCCTTGACCAGGTAAGAGGGAATGTCAGTCCCGCGCCCATTGACCATGAAGTGTCCATGCTGAACCAACTGCCGGGCTTGTGCTCGCGAATCGGCCAGACCAAGACGATAGACGACGTTGTCCAAGCGCTGTTCCAGAATGACCAGCAGGTTCTCACCCATAAGACCTTCGCGCATCTCTGCCATGTGCAGGTAGCGACGGAACTGTCGCTCGAGCACGCCATAGACGCGGCGAGCCTTCTGCTTCTCGCGCAACTGCAGCGAGTAGTCCGAAGAACGCCGGCGTTGATAGGAAGCCTGACGACCGTGCTGACCCGGTGGGTAGGCACGTCGCTCAACAGGACATTTGTCCGTGTAACACTTCTCGCCCTTCAAGAACAGCTTGACGCCCTCACGACGGCACAGCTTACAAACAGGCCCAGTTTCTCTTGCCATACTTTCTCCTCTTCCTCCCGCCTAGATACGCCGTCGCTTGGGAGGCCGGCACCCGTTGTGGGGGATGGGCGTCGTATCAACGATGGACCGCACCCGCAGACCTGCCGCCGCAATGGCGCGCAGCGAGGCCTCGCGTCCGGGCCCAGCACCGCTCACAAAGACATCGACCTCGCGCATGCCGTCGTTGTTCATCGAGTCTTGGGCGGCGCGCTCGGCGGCAATGCGTGCCGCAAACGGCGTGCTCTTGCGCGTCCCCGTGAAGCCCACCGCGCCCGGGGTGAGCCATCGCAACACGTTACCCTCTTGATCGGTGACGGTGATAATCGTGTTGTTGAAAGATGTGTTGACGTAAATGCATCCCCGAGGCACGTTGCGCTTCACGCGCCGCGCGCGACTGGCGCGCTGGCCTCGCTGTTGTCGACTTTCTTGTTTAGCCATTAACTAGCCTCCTGATACCCCGTACGATATGGCTCAACCGGCCTACTTCTTCTTGGAGCCACGCCGCCGACCACGACCCGCAACCGTCTTCTTGGGGCCGCGCTTGGTCCGCGCGTTCGTCCGCGTTCGCTGACCACGTACGGGTAAATTCCGCCGGTGGCGCAGTCCACGATAGGATCCGATCTCGATGAGTCGCTTGATGTTCATCTGGACCTCGCGACGCAGATCGCCCTCGACTGCGTAATTGCGGTCGATCATGTCACGGATCAGGCTGACCTCAGCCTCGGTGAGCTCAGTGTCCCGTTTCGAGGGATCCACACCAGCCGACTCTAGAATGTCATTGCTGGTCTTGCGACCAATTCCGTAGATATAGGTCAATCCAACCTCAATGCGCTTGTTTCGCGGCAGGTCAACCCCTGCGATACGAACCATGCTCGTAAACCTCCTGTGAACTAGCCCTAGCCGGGGTAAGCCTAACCCTGACGCTGCTTGTGCTTTGGATTGTCACAAATCACACGCACAACACCGCGTCGACGAACGATCTTGCACTTCGGACAAAGCTTCTTAACCGATGGTGATACTTTCATCTGGACAGCTCCTTCTTCTCAACAGAACGTCGATCCGTAGACCCGCTCTGAAAACGTCCTATGACTTGCACGATGGCAGGCATAGTTAGGCAACAAAGAGTCTTCTATTATACCACAACCCGACGACCCTGGTCAGCGGAGGAAACCCTCATAGTTGCGCATCAGCAACTGCGATTCAAGCTGCCGCATCGTGTCCATAACGGTGCCCACGACAATCAGCAGACCAGAGCTCTGAATGAGCATCTGATTCGAGGTCATGAACAACCCGATGATATAGGGCAGGACCGCGACCAGACCCAGGAACAGCGCACCGACCAGTGTGATGCGCTTGTAGACACCAAGGATGAACTCCTCCGTTCGGCGCCCAGGTCTCACACCCGGGATGAAACCTCCCTGCTTCTGCAACATCTCAGCCAGGTTCTGCTGCTCCACCATCACGAATGTGTAGAAGTAGGTGAAGCCGACAACTGCCAGGAAGTAGACCGGCGCATACCACGGATTCGATCCGCTGAAGAAGTCCACGGCACCATTGGCGATGTTTCGGACACTCGGATTCGTGCTGTTCAGGAAGAACTGAGCGATCACCGCCGGGAAAGCCAGGATCGACTGTGCGAAGATCAGGGGAATCATGCCCGCCGTGTTGATCTTCAGAGGAATGTAGGTGCTGCCTCCGCCATAGACCTTCATTCCCCGCACACGCTTCCCATACTGCACGCGGATGCGCCGCTCCCCTTCCTGCACGAAGACGATGAACAACATCGTCAGCACGGTGATGATCAGGAAGATCAGGATGCCCAAGACCCCATCGGCATCGGCGATGCCCCTGATGCTGGAGGGCACGCGAGAGACAATGCCCCCGAAGATGATGAGCGACAGGCCATTCCCGATGCCTTGCTCGGTGATCAACTCACCAAGCCAGACGGCGACCATCGTGCCCGCCGTCATCGTGATCAGCACGGTGATGGTCGGCAGCGTCCTACCCGGTCCCCAGCCGAAGTTGGGCAAAATGGGACGAGAGCCCACCGCGGCAGCCTGGAACAGTTGCGCCTGCCCAAAAGCATACAGGGCGGCGAGGGGAACCGTCAGGTAGAAGACCCACTGGTTCATCTTGCGCTGCCCTTGTTCCCCTTCCTCCTGGATGCGCTGCTCCAGTTTCGGGAAGATGGGGATCAGCAGCTGTATCACGATCTGCGCCGTCACATAGGGATAGACACCGGCTGCCAGGACCGAGAAGTTGGACACTGCCCCACCGGACAACAGATCCAGCAACCCTGCGAACTGGCTAGCCGCCGTAGCGGAGTTAAAGACAGCACTCAAAGCTTGCCGGTCCACGCCGGGCACAGGAATGTTCGACGCCATCCTGAAGATCACAAGGATCAGGACCGTGTATAACATCCGCCGGCGCAGATCCGGCAGCTTGAAAGCATTGCGCAGGGCCTCAATCATGAATCCCCTCCCTCTGGTTCTGGGTCGGTCTCTCTATCGGTTCGGACCTGAGGCTTAGCGCGTCCGATGACCGCCACGCGTCCAGGGCAACACCTCTACCGTTCCCCCGGCAGACTCGATCTTCTCTTTCGCGGACGAAGAAACGCGATGCGCCTTGACGTGCAGCGGGAGATCGAGGTCGCCCCGTCCCAAGACGGCGACGAATCCCTCGGCATCGCTGATCAGACCAGCCTCTTCCAAGCTGCTCGGCGAGACCTCGGCCTCAGCTGCAAATCGTTCGGCTAGATCGTCGACGTTGACAGGTTGAGATTCGATCTTGTACGGGTTGAAGAAGCTGTAACCACGGACAAAGGGTAGCTTCCGCACCAAGGGCAACGCACCACCCTCGAAGTAAGGCGGGACGCCGCCCCCGCTGCGTGCCTTCTGGCCCTTTGTACCCCGCCCTGCCGTCTTGCCCTGGCCCGCGGAGATACCACGACCGACACGCTTCCTGTTCTTCTTGGCGCCCTCAGCAGGGCGTAGATCATGCAACTTCATCAGTACCTCCCTCAAGCGCCCTCTATGCCTCGACTTCTTCGACTTCAACGAGGTGCGTGATCCGCTCCACCATCCCACGAACCGCGGGGTTGTCGGGCTTCTCTACAGTCTGGTTCAGCTTACGCAAGCCCAATGCCTCGGCCGTGCGCTTCTGGCGTACCGAGTAGCCAATAGGGCTACGCACCAACGTGATCTGCAATCGCTTGGCCATCACGATCTCCTTCGACGCCAGAAGGGCATAACCTCAGCCACCGGCTTCCCACGCTCTTCTGCGACTTCCTCTACCCGGCGCAACTGGCTCAGAGCATCCATCGTTGCCTGGACAACATTGACAGCGGTGGAGCTGCCCATCGACTTGGTCAACACGTCATGGACACCTGCCGCACCCAACACGGCGCGCACACCACCGCCAGCAATCACGCCAGTTCCCTGCGTCGCGGGACGCAGTAGCACCCGAGCGCCAGAGCAAACCCCCACGACCTCGTGAGGGATCGTCGTGCCCTCAAGAGGGATGGGACGCATCTCGTGCCGCGCTCTCTGGGTTGCCTTTTGGATGGCGTCGGGGACCGTCCGGGCCTTGCCCGTACCGATTCCCACCTGTCCCTTGTTGTCACCAACAACGGCGGTCACACGGAAACCAAAGGTGCGACCACCCTTGACAACCTTGGCAACACGCGTGATATCGACCACGCGCTCATCCAGCTCTTCTCGTTCTTCCTCAGCCCTGCGATTCCGGGGTCTTCGCTGCTTTTGTTCTGCCATACTTCCTCCGGACGGACGCGACCTAAAGGCGCACCGCTATCTAGAATTCCAGGCCGGCCTTGCGAGCCGCCTCGGCGAGGGCTTTGACGCGACCGTGATACTTGTAGCCCCCGCGGTCAAACACGACCGTGTTCACACCCTTTGCCATTGCCCGTTCTGCGACAACCTTCCCGACGATGCCCGCCTGTTCGGTCTTCTTCATGCCGTCCAGCTGACCACGGACCTCCTTGTCGACCGTAGAGGCCGAGGCCAGCGTCAAACCTGCGCTGTCATCGATGACCTGCGCATAGATATGATTCAGACTGCGAAAGACACTCAGACGTGGACGTTCTGGCGTCCCATGCACGCGCCGACGAATATGCGCATGGCGCCGAGCCCGGGCTTTATCTCGATTGACTTCTGCTTTCATCTTTCTTCCACCCTCAGTACCACGTGCGTGATCCCCTGATCTGAGCGAAACCGATGCCGAAAACTGATCGACTGTGGCTGCTCATACCAGTCTTCACTGAACTCAGACCGCCTGCCCTGTCTTGCCGGCCTTGCGTCGCACGACCTCGTCCGAATATCGAATCCCCTTACCCAAGTAAGGTTCGACCGGGCGCCAATCGCGGATCTCAGCGGCAACCTGCCCTACCAGTTCCTTGTCGTAGCCCTTCACCGTTACCGTGCTGGCACGGGGGTTCGACTCAAACTCGATCCCCTCGGGGGGCTCGATCACGACAGGATGTGAAAAACCGAGGTTCATCACCAAGGTCTTTCCTTGAAGCTCCGCGCGGTATCCCGTGCCGCGGATCTCCAACATCTTGCTGTAGCCTTCAGTTACCCCGATCACCATATTATTGATAAGTGCCCGCGTCAGGCCGTGCAGCGCCTTGTTGGCACGCTCATCGTTGGGGCGCTTGACAAGGACTTCACCGTCCTCAAGCGCAATGGTCATCTCGGGATGAAACTCCCGGGTCATCTCCCCCTTGGGGCCCTTGACCGTGACCTTAGTTCCCTCAATGGTTACATCAACCGTGGATGGAACCGGGACCGGCATCTTACCTATTCGAGACACAGTCTACCTCCCTCTTGCACCACAACCGCTGGCACCGTGTGTCAACCGGGACCTTACCAGACGTAGCACAGGATCTCGCCGCCCACATTGAGACGCCGGGCCTGCTGCCCCGTGATGACACCCTTGGGCGTGGAGAGCACCGCAATCCCCATGCCACTCCGCACCCAGGGAATCTCCCGGACGGATGTGTAGATACGGCGTCCTGGCTTGCTCACCCGCTTCAGATCGGTGATCACCGCGCGCTGGTGCTTCATGTCACCGACGTACTTCAGCGCAAGCTGCAAGACCTGATACGGCTGCCCATCGTCGATGACGCGGTAGTCATTGATATATCCCTCATCCTTGAGGATCCTGGCAATGGCTACCTTCATCTTCGAAGATGGCATCGAAACCACCGCGTGCTTCACCATCAAAGCATTTCGTATTCGTGCTAGCATATCAGCTATGGGATCTGATGTTGTCATCCTAACACCTCATTACCAACTGGACTTGACCATGCCGGGGATTTTCCCCTCCAAGGCCAGCTCACGAATACAGATTCGGCACAGCCCGAATCGACGGTAGTAGCCTCTGGGACGTCCGCAGCGCGAACAGCGGTTGCGCACACGCACCTCATACTTACGCCGGGCTTCGCGAATCGGCATACAAGTTCTCGCCATTCTTAACTCCTTGTTTGAAACTCCACAGCAATCGACCGCACGTCGATAACTGCCTTAGCGTTGAAACGGCATACCTAGCAACTCAAGCAGTCGCCGGGCTTCTTCATCAGTCTCAGCCGTCGTGTTGATGGATATCTCCATCCCCCGTACTTTGTCGATGCTGTCATAGTTGATCTCCAAGAACAGCAACTGCTCCCGAATGCCCAGCGTGTAGTTGCCACGCCCATCGAGCTTGTCGGGCACGCCCCGGAAATCTCGCGTACGAGGGAGCGCGATATGCAGTAGGCGATCCAAGAACGCCCACATCCGCTCGCCGCGCAGCGTCACTTTGACGCCTATCGCTCGGCCTTCCCGCAACTTGAAGTTGGCAATCGACTTGCGGGCGCGGGTGATGACAGGCTGTTGGCCCGTAATGACCCGCAGATCGTTGACCGCATACTCCAACGCCTTCGGGTTGTCCAGCGCCTCACCCAAACCGATGTTGAGCACGACTTTCCGGACACGGGGCACTTGCATCACGTTCTCGTAGCCGAACTCCTCGATCAACGCAGGCACGGCTTCTTCACGGTATTGCTCTTGCAACCGTTGCATCGTCCCCATCTCCTTAATCGAGCGGCTTGCCGCACTTGCGGCAGACACGAACCTTACGCCCATCCACGATCTCGAAGCCAACGCGCACAGCCTGGTCGCAACTAGGACAGACCGGCATCACGTTCGAGAGGTGAATCGGCGCCTCAAACTGGACACGACCTCCCTGTACCTGGGAACGGCCGGCACGCTGTGCGCTCTGGTGTTTGATCACCATGTTGACCGTGGAGACTACCACACGGTTTTCCTTCAGCAGCACGCGCAGAACTTCGCCACGCACACCCAGATCATCGCCAGAGATCACTTCTACAGTGTCACCCTTCTTTATTCGATTCATAGCACTTCCTCGTTACAGTACCTCGGGCGCCAGGGACAGGATCCTCATATAGCCTTTTTCGCGCAGCTCGCGCGCGACCGGCCCGAAGATACGCGTGCCACGTGGATTCAGGGCGTCAGCATCCAGAATAACCGCGGCATTGTCGTCAAAACGGATGTAGGAACCGTCAGAGCGCCGATACTCCTTGGCCACACGCACGATCACGGCGCGGACGACTTCACCCTTCTTGACGGAGGCCGTCGGCGTCGCAGACTTCACCGTGGCAACGATGGAATCTCCCACAGACCCATAGCGACGCTTCGAGCCCCCCAACACGCGAATGCAGAGCAACTCCTGAGCCCCTGTGTTGTCAGCAACTTTTAATCGCGATTCTTGTTGTATCATTGCACGACTCCCTACGCCCTCTAGGCGGAGCGCTCCAGAATCGCCTCAACGGCCCAGCGCTTGCGCCGGCTATAGGGGCGTGTTTCTACAATCTGGACCTTGTCGCCGACGTGGCACGTATTGTTCTCATCGTGCGCCATATACTTCTTCGCTGAGCGAACAACCTTCTCGTACAGCGGGTGCCGGTAGTGTCGCTCAACGGTTACAACCACCGTCTTGTCCATCTTGTCGCTGGTCACAAGACCGACCAGTTGTCGTCGTTGATTCTTCATGCCGTCGCTCCTTCCTTCGTCTCGGCTGCAAGCTCGCGCTCGCGCAGCACCGTCAGGAAACGGGCAATATCCTTACGGACAGCTCGTAGTCGATTGTGATCCTGCAAACTGCCAGCGTACCACTGCTGACGCAGGTTGAACAATTCGCGACGGGTCTCCTGCAGGCGAGTACGCAGCTCTTCAGATGTCATTTCTCGCATTTCACTCGCGCGCATACCTACTCTCCTGCTTCTCCACCGTACTCGATACGGGTGATAATCTGCGTCCGGATGGGCAGCTTGGATGCTGCGAGACGCAGCGCTTGCTCAGCGACTTCCTTCTCGATACCACCGACCTCGAAGAGAACCCGCCCGGGACGCACCACGGCCGCCCAGTAGTCGACCTCACCCTTACCCTTGCCCATCCTGGTCTCAGCAGGCTTGCTAGTAATGGGCTTGTCCGGGAAGATACGCACCCAGTACTTGCCGCGACGGCGCATATGGCGCACCAGCGCGCGGCGGGCAGCCTCAATTTGGCGAGCGGACATCCAGACCGGTTCAAGGGCCTGCAATCCGTAATCACCAAAGTCGACACGCACACCCCGCGTTTCCTTGCCCTTGAAACCGCCGCGGTGCTGCTTTCGGTATTTGACGCGTTTCGGCATCAACATAGCTCGATCTCCTTACCCCAATGTGCGCTAGCGCACGTCTTCGCCAGATGCAGTCGGGCCGGGCAGAACCTCGCCCTTGTAGATCCACACCTTGACGCCGATACGCCCGTAACTCGTTCGAGCTTCTTCCTGTGCGTAGTCGATGTCAGCGCGCAGCGTCTGCAGCGGCACCCGACCATCGCGCATCCAGGTCACGCGAGCCATTTCGGAGCCCGACAACCGCCCCTTGCACATCACCTTGATGCCCTCAGCCCCGGCGCGCATGGCCTGCCGTATGGCACGCTTCATCGCGCGGCTGTGATAGATGCGCTTCTCAAGCTGCGCGACGATGTTCTCGGCGACGAGCTTGGCGTCCAAGTCGGCCTGCTCGACTTCCTGCACATCGATGTGCACACGCTTGCCACCGGTCAGTTGCTCAACGTCTTGCCGCATACCTTTGACGTTCTCACCCTTGCGTCCAATCACGACACCCGGACGCGAGGTCCAGATGATGACCGACAGTTGGTTGGGCGGAAAGCGTTCAATCTCAATTCGAGAAATCCCGCTCTGTCCGTCGCGGGAGCGCTCGCGCATCTGATCGTAGATCAGGTTGCGAACCTTGCGATCCTCTTCGAGCAGGTCTGCATACTCGCGCCCTTCGGCAAACCACCGGGACTTCCAATCCCGGATGACCTTCAGTCGAAATCCATAGGGATGAACTTTGCGCCCCAAGATAAGCCTCCTTAGTCCTGCGCGTCCAGTCGTTCCTCAAGAACAACCGAGATATGGGACGAACGCTTGCGGATCGGGCGATACCGACCGCGGCTACCCCAGCGCGCCCGCCAACCTTTCCCGGGCATCACACCCGGCCCCTCATCAGCGGTGATTGTGGCGATGTACAGACTATCAAGGTCCAGCCCCTTCTCATCGGCGTTAGCCACTGCGGAGCGGATCACCTTGTAGACCGGGCCGGCCGCCCCCTGGGGCATGATGCTCAGGGCATCCAGGGCCGCTTGAGCCGGCATCCCCCTTAGGGCATCTATCACCCGGCGCACCTTAAGCGGCGCGATCGGGATATGCTTTGCTATAGCGTGTGCAGTCTCCGGCATTGCTCTACCTCACCATCACCCTGACCTTCTTCTCTTTGGCCACATGGCCACGGAAGGTCCGCGTCGGCGCGAATTCACCCAGTCGGTGACCCACCATGTTCTCGGTCACATATATCGGAACATGACGACGACCATCATGGACTGCCAGCGTATGCCCAACCATCTGGGGGAAGATCACGGATGCCCGTGACCACGTCCGAATCACACGCTTGTTGCCAGTCCGGTTCATTTCCTCGACCTTCTGCAACAACTTCGGATCTACGTACGGGCCCTTCTTCAAAGAACGTGACATACCAGCACTCTCCCTTACTAACGACGGCGGCGAGAACCCGACTGGCGTCGCCGAACGATGTACTTGTCCGTCTCTTTGTTGTGGCGTGTCTTGCGCCCCAACGTTCGCCATCCCCAAGGGGACTTCGGACCAGGCATCCCGATAGGAGTCCGACCTTCACCACCACCATGCGGGTGATCGCGCGGTGACATCGCCGAACCACGGACCGAGGGGCGCCAACCCATCCAACGCTTGCGCCCGGCCTTGCCCAGCTTCACGTTCGCGTGATCCACATTGCCAACCTGCCCAATCGTCGCCATGCACTCGGCACGGACGCGGCGCATCTCGCCGCTTGGCAGCCGAAGCGTCACATAGTCGCCTTCGCGGGCCATCAGCTGTGCCGCTGCACCGGCAGCGCGCACCATCTGACCCCCACGTCCCGGGTAGAGCTCCACGTTGTGAACCAGCGTGCCCACCGGGATGCGCGACAGCATCAGCGTGTTGCCGACGCGAATGTCAACTTCCTGATGTGAGCTGATGACGGTGTTACCGACCTGCATGCCCAACGGAGCCACGATGTAGCGCTTCTCACCATCAGCGTAGACCAGCAGCGCAATCCGGGCGGAGCGGTTGGGGTCGTACTCGATGGAATCGACGCGTGCCGGAATATCTAGCTTGTCGCGCTTGAAGTCGATGATGCGATACTTGCGTGCGTGACCGCCCCCGCGATGCCGAACCGTGATCCGTCCATAGCTATTGCGCCCAGCGCTCTTGCTCAAGGGCTCAACTAGGCTCTTTTCCGGCTTGGTGCGTGTGATTTCCTCAAACGTTTGCCCCGTCATATGACGGCGGCCGGGTGAGGTTGGCCTGAACTTCTTCATTGCCATGTTATGCCTCCAATGCCTCAATGCGCTCGCCAGGGGCCAACGTCACCACAGCCTTCTTCCAAGGCGCTCGCCGCGTCGATCGGCGACGTCCACGCATACGGCTGACCTTCCCGGGCATGATCATCGTCCGTACCCGGTTGACGTTCACGCCGTAGATCTCCTCAACAGCACGCTTCACTTCCAGTTTGTTCGCCTTCATATGGACGACGAAGACATACTTATCCTGCTCGCGCAACAGATAGGCCTTCTCCGTCTCCAAGGGGCGTACGATAATGTCGTAGACTCTCATTAGTCCTACTCCTCGCTCCCGGCGGCCTCAGCAACGCCCGCGCCCAAGATCGACTCGATGACCTCGAGGGATGCCAACGACATCACAACGTTGTCAGCGTTCATCAGGTCGCGGATGTTGAGATAGTGCGTGCGCAACAACAACGCCGTCGCGATATTGCGCACTGAAAGCTCAACGGCCTCGTTGCGCTCAGCCACCAGAACCAAAGTCTTGCCATCGCCTGACGTCAACCGCCGGAGCGTTGCAGCCATCTCTTTGGTCTTCGGCGCGGCCATGGTCAGCTCATCGACGACGACCAACTGCTGTTCGGCTGCCTTTGCCGAAAGCGCGGAGCGCAAAGCTGCGCGACGCATCTTCCGAGGCATCTTCTTCTCATAGGAACGCGGTGTAGGCCCGTGGGCTATGCCACCACCCACGAAAATCGGGGCATTTCGACTGCCGTGTCGCGCGCGCCCAGTGCCCTTCTGGCGATACCACTTCGACTTCGAGCGGTTGTTCTCGCTTCGGGTGCGCGTCTTGTGCGTACCTGCGCGGCGATTGGCCATCTGGCGCACGAGCGCCTGGTGCATCAATGGTATGTTGACAGGCGTCTCAAAGATCTCGGGGCGCAGCTCGACCTCGCTGACCTTTTCCCCCTGCATATTGACAACGGGAACAAGCATCGCTAGCCTCCTTTGGCGACCTTTTGCTTGCGGGCGCCCTTGATCAGAACCAAGGCCCCCTTGGGCCCAGGAACGGAGCCACACACGGCCAGGAGGTTACGATCCGGATCGACCAACACAACTTCAAGATTATGAATGGTGGTGCGCTTGTTTCCCATACGCCCCGGCATCTTCTGGCCCTTCCAGACCTTGCCCGGCGTTGCACAGGCACCGATCGACCCTGGTGCGCGCTCACGGTCGGACTGACCGTGGGTGCGTGGACCGCCCGCAAAGTGATAGCGCTTCACCACACCGGCGAAGCCACGACCCTTGGAGCGCCCCTCGATGTCAACGCGATCGCCCGACTCGAAGATATCAACCTGAATCTGCTGACCGAGCTCGTACGCCTCTTCGGGACGTGTCCGAATCTCGCGCAGATGGCGCAGATGGGGCACGCCGGCATTCGCGAGATGTCCCAACTGGCCCTTGGTTAGCTTCTTGGCCTTGGTCTCACTATAGCCAAGCTGCACGGCCCGATAGCCATCTCGCTCGGGCGTACGTACCTGCGTCACATAGCATGGTCCAGCCTCAACGACCGTGACGGGCACAACCGTGCCGTCGTCGCGAAAGATCTGGGTCATGCCGACCTTCCGTCCTAGTATTCCCTTCACTACGTCCTCCTTGGGACTGCCAGCGCTTGTGCCCAGTCGAAATTGGGCGCCTGTACTGTCACCCAACAGACCGTCCACGTGGCGCGCCGCATCATCCCTGTTTCACCCATACCACCCCCCTGGCCATCAGCCCTGACAACTCGGTGAGCAAACGACCAGGGGGCGTGGAGTTAGCGCGTATTGAAAGACTAAACGAACTACAGTTTAATCTCGATGTCGACGCCGGCAGGCATGTTGAGCCGCATCAGCGTGTCGATCGTCTTCGAATCCGGATCTTGGATGTCGATCAACCGCTTATGGGTACGAATCTCAAAGTGCTCGTGGCTGTCTTTGTCGATAAAGGTAGAACGACGAACGGTGAAGCGCTCGATCCTTGTCGGAAGGGGCACAGGCCCCGCTACACGAGCACCCGTTCGCTCGGCAGCTTCAACAATCCGACGAGCGGACTCGTCCAGAATGCGGTGATCGTATCCCTTAAGCCGAATGCGAATGCGTTGTTTAGCCATAAACCACCTGGGTTACTCGAACTACTCCAGAACCTTCGTGATCACGCCAGCGCCAACGGTCAGGCCACCCTCACGGATAGCGAAGCGGGACCCGTTCTCGAGAGCCACCGGGCTGATCAACTCCACCGTCATCACGGTGCGGTCGCCAGGCATCACCATCTCGACACCCTCGGGAAGATCGCACTGCCCGGTGATGTCCATCGTGTTGATATAGAACTGGGGCTTATAACCACTGAAGAACGGCTTGTGGCGCCCACCCTCGTCCTTGCGCAGAATGTAGACCTCAGCCTCAAACTTGCGGCGCGCGTTGATCGTACCCGGGGCAGCCACCACAACACCGCGGCCCACCTCCTCCTTGCCGACACCACGCAGCAGCAGACCGGCATTGTCACCCGCCACCACGACGGGCAGCGTCTTGTGGAACATCTCCATCGACGTCACGACGGTCTTGCGGGGCTTCTCGTACATATCGCCCACCAGCTCGACCTCGGTATTCGGCTTCAGCGTACCGCGCTCAACGCGACCGGTGACTACCGTACCACGGCCCTTGATGGAGAAGACGTCCTCAATGGGCATCAAGAAGGGGCGATCCTCATCGCGCTCAGGCGTGGGGATGTACTCGTCCACGACGCGCATGAGCTCCCAGATGGATGCATAAGCGGGATCATCGGGGTCGTCACTCGTGCAGCTCAGAGCCTCCAGCGCGGAACCACGAACGATCGGGGTCTCATCACCAGGGAACTCGTAGCTATCGAGCAGCTCACGAATCTCCAGCTCCACCAGCTCAAGGAGCTCAGGATCATCCATCAGGTCAACCTTGTTCAGGTAGACGACGATCGCGGGAACCTCAACCTGGCGCGCCAGGAGGATGTGCTCGCGGGTCTGCGGCATCGGGCCGTCGACCGCGGAAACAACCAGGATCGCGCCATCCATCTGCGCCGCACCGGTGATCATGTTCTTGATGTAGTCGCGGTGACCAGGGCAGTCCACGTGCGCGTAGTGCCGGTTCTCGGTCTCATACTCAACGTGCGAAATCGCCACGGTCAGGATCTTGGTCGCATCACGGCGGAACATCTTCGCATCAGCCTTCGCGACTTCGTCGTATCCCTTGAAATCCGACCAGCCCTTGGTATGCAACGCGCGCGTAATCGCCGCGGTCAAGGTGGTCTTGCCATGGTCAATGTGACCAATGGTGCCGACGTTCACGTGTGGCTTCGTGCGCTCGAAAACTTCTTTAGCCATTTCTTGCCTCTCCTTATTGTTACTTCCAGATTAGTTCTGTAGCTTCCGTGGTTCACTCGTGTGCCAATGCCACTGAATCGTTCAGGGCCTGACACCGGCGGTAGATATCATCAGACATCGCCGCTGTGCCTTCGTGTATCTTGGCGAGCGGCCCTCCCTAGGGCGCCGCACCATAGCCGTACACGATAGCATCCATCTGCCGGGAATCCACCGGTTCATAGTGGTGGAACTCCATTGTGAATGTGCCCCGCCCCTGAGTCTCACTCCGCAAGTCGGTAGCATATCCAAACATCTTGGCCAACGGGACAAAAGCACGAATCGCCTGACCATCGCCTGGACGGGGCTCCATCAGTCTGATGTCGGCACCCCGAGCGTTGAGATCCCCCAGGACCTCACCAACGAACCCCTCAGGCATCACAACCTCTACATCCATCACCGGTTCTAGCAGGACGGGGTTAGCGGATTCCACCGCCTGGCGAAAAGCCTGCGCCGCCGCTGCCTTGAAGGCGATCTCCGTAGAGAGCGTCTCATCCACATCCGCCTCAACGAGACGGACCTCAATGCCCACGAGTGGATATCCGGCCAGGAAGCCACTATCCAACGACTCAAGCGCCCCAGCTCTGATAGCCTCAACGTACTGAGCCACCAGGTCCTGCGGACGCAAGAGATTGATGAATCTAGACTTTTCCCGCGCTTCGGTTGGGCTGACCTCCAGCACCACCCGAGCGTATTGGGGTTTTCCGGCCAGCATCCGGTCAAACACGACTACGGCACGGCCGGTCCCTGTCACAGTCTCCCGATACGCAACACGAGGCTTACCCACATTGGCTGCCACCCGGAACTCTCGCAACATCCTGTCCACGAGAATCTCCAAGTGGAGCTCCCCCATCCCCCACAGGATCGTCTGGCCGGTATTCTCATCCATTTGAACCCTAAACGTGGGGTCTTCCTCAGCCAATCGATCAAGCGCCTCGTTCAGTCGCTCTTGATCGGCGACCGTCTTGGGCTCTACCGCGACCGAGATCACGGGCTCTGGGAAGCGAATCGACTCCAGAACGATCGGCGCGTGCATGGCGGACAATGTGTCACCGGTGACCGTGGCTTTCAGGCCGACGGTCGCCCCGATATCGCCTGCCTTGAGCTCGTCGACCTCTTCTCGGCGGTCGGCAAACATCCTCAGCAGCTTTGTCACGCGCTCGCGGGTGGTCTTTCCGGGGTTCAGGTAGACATTACCTCGTGTGAGGGTCCCTGAATAGACCCGGAAGTACGCCAACCGTCCTGCGTACGGGTCTGTAGCGATTTTAAAGATCAACGCGGCTAGCGGTTCCGAAGGATCCGGAAGCCTTTCTTCTGTCTGGTTCTTCTTAGGATTCACCCCCCGTACAGGAGGAATATCCAAAGGAGAAGGCAGATAAGCAACAATTGCATCCAACAGAGGCTGGACGCCCTTGTTGCGCAGTGACGAACCACACAACACCGGTTGGATGGCGCCCTCGGTCGTTGCCTTTCGAAGGCCCGCGCGCAGTCTCTCCGGTGAGATCTCCTCACCCTCAAGATAGCTCATCATCAAGTCATCGTCCGTGTCGACGATGGCCTCCAGCATCTGCTCGCGCGCGGCCAAGGCATCGATCTCAACGGACTGAGGCACCGGTCCATATTCAGGCTTCTGCCCCAGATCATCCGCCCAGAAGACGGCTCGCCATTCGATCAGATCGACCAAGCCAACAAAACCGGCTTCAGCGCCGATGGGCCACTGGATCGGGACCGGATTGGCGTCCAGGCGATCGCGGATGGTCTCCACCGCATGGTCGAAATCCGCGCCCAGCTTATCCATCTTGTTGACGAAGGCGATCAGCGGTACCTGGAACTCCCGCGCTTGTCGCCAAACGGTCTCCGATTGAGGCTCGACTCCGGCTGTGCCGTCAAAGACAACGATGCCGCCATCCAGAACCCGGAGACTGCGCTGCACTTCAGCCGTGAAGTCGATATGACCGGGCGTGTCAACGATGTTGATCTGGCAGTCACGCCAGAAACAAGTCACCGCCGCAGACGTAATCGTAATGCCGCGCTCGCGCTCCTGAGCCATCCAATCCGTGACGGTCGTACCCTCGTCGACATTGCCGAGTCGATGCGTGCGACCGGTGTAGAAGAGGATACGCTCAGTCGTCGTGGTCTTGCCCGCATCGATGTGGGCAATGATCCCGATGTTGCGTATATTCTCTAGGTAATGTGCGTCGGCCATCGCTAGAACCTCAGTGTGCTTGTGTTGCGCGACAGCCCTCTTGAAACCCGATCTCAGAAAAGAGCCGAAGCTTTACCAACGAAGATGAGCGAAGGCCCGGTTGGCCTCAGCCATCCTCAACGTTTCCTCACGTCGCCTGACTGCTGATCCGGCTCCGTTCGCCGCATCCAAGAGCTCAGCCGCAAGCTTCTCAGACATACCCCGGCCAGGCCGGCTGCGCGAGGCAGCCAGCATCCAACGAATAGCCAGCGATAGCTGACGATGGTGCTCAACCTCGACCGGGATCTGGTAAGTGGCGCCACCCACGCGGCGCGGCTTCACCTCAACCGGAGGCATCACGTTCTGCATAGCCTCGTTGAAAATCTCGATGGCGGGGCGATTGGCACGGGCCTCAGCTCGCTCCAGCGCTTCATACATAATGCGCTCAGCCGTGCTCTTCTTGCCTCCAATCATCATCCGATTGATGAACTTCTGAAGAGGCACGCTGTTGTAGCGGCTATTCGGTTCGACTTCTCGCCTGGGCGCTCGATTTCGTCTTGCCATTCCTTACTCCATCCTCACCAGGACTACTCAGCCTTCGTCCCGTACTTGGAACGCTGTTGCTGCCGCCCATCCACACCGGCGCAGTCCAACGTACCGCGCACAATGTGATACCGGACACCAGGCAGGTCCTTCACACGACCGCCGCGCACCAACACGACAGAGTGCTCCTGCAAATTGTGACCCTCACCGGGAATATAGGCCGTAACTTCGATGCGGTTCGAAAGTCGCACACGCGCGATCTTTCGCAGCGCCGAATTGGGCTTCTTGGGCGTCGTTGTCCGCACGATCGTGCACACGCCTCGCTTCTGAGGGTTGCCTTCCTTGACGCGCGTGCGCCGGCCACCCTTCTTGGTATTGATGTTATAAGCGAGTGCAGGGGACTTAGACTGCTTAGCCTTCGGCGTTCGTCCCTTTCGCACCAACTGATTGATTGTCGGCACCTTTTCCTCCTAAGTACTGCCTCTATTTCGCAGTGAAGAAGGCCATCTAGGCTGCGATGGCCTCCTGAATGTCAACCGCGTAAAGTTCACCTTGTCGAAGACAGGGGTCCAGCTGTCTCCCTTATGCGAAATTGGATTCTAACACACTTACTGCAAACGTCAAGATACCCATGACTTGCCTAGTCCTGCGGCGCAAGCCCAAGCAGCCCCATCCCCAACTTCGGCAGCTGCGCCCGTCGGTCATCGCGACCGAAGTGCAGCACCTCGCCCGAGTCCGTCACGGCCTCAACAGAGAGCGCTAAGCTCTGCAGTTCTTTGACCAAGACTTTGAAGGACGCGGGGATACCCGGCTCCTCAATAGGCAGGCCCTTCACGATGGACTCGTAAGCCTTCACACGGCCCTGGACATCGTCGGACTTGATGGTAAGCATCTCCTGCAACGTGTACGCCGCGCCATAAGCCTCCAGCGCCCAGACCTCCATCTCGCCAAATCGCTGACCGCCGAACTGGGCCTTACCACCCAGCGGCTGTTGCGTCACCAGCGAGTAGGGACCTGTGGACCGCGTGTGCACCTTGTCCTCCACCAGGTGCGCGAGCTTCAGCATGTAGATGATGCCCACGGTGACCGGCTGGTCGAAAGGCCCACCCGTCTTGCCATTGTACAGACGCATCTTACCCAACGTCGGCAGCGGATCATTGTGCGCGCGGCTATACTCCGTCGCTGATAGGACAACGTCCTCATCAGAGAGCGAAGCCACGTCCTCACCCCGAGCCTCCATCCACAGGCGCAAGCACACGGACTGGGCTTTCTGATCGACCTCCTGCTGGCGCTCGATAGGACGACCATCGTCATCCTCGAAGGACAGGACATCGTCGGGATCAAAGCCGGATTCGCGGAGCCACTCGCGCAGCACAGAGCGCCGAGCATAGACGCGATCGTCACGCAGCAGGTCGACGTCATAGCCCTTCGGCGACAACCAGGCAGCCACATAAATCAGCCGCGCCTCATCGTCGTCCCTCAGCGACTCCAGGGGATACTCCTGGACCTTGAGCCAGGTCCAGGCCCGCTCCATCACGTCATCCCAAGCCTGATCGATCAACCAAGCTCGGGCGAGTTCGGCCGCGATTTCCTCCTCATTCGCACCATCGAACACCGGTGTGACCACGCTGAATCCAAGCCGGTTGGCAGCCCACCCCAGATGCGTCTCGAGGACTTGCCCGATATTCATGCGTCCCGGCACGCCTAGGGGGTTAAGAATGATATCCAACGACTCGCCGCTCGTCAGGAATGGCATATCCTGTACAGGTACGATCTGGGAGATCACACCCTTGTTCCCATGGCGGCCCGCCATCTTGTCGCCCTCGGTTATCTTGCGGCGCTGGGCCACGTTCACGCGCACGACCTTCTCAACACCGGCGGGCAGATCGCGATACTCCTCGCGATCGAAAATCTTCACATCCACAACCTTGCCGTGGGCGCCGTGCGGCATCCGCAGGCTGGTGTCCTTCACATCCCGCAGCTTCTCGCCGAAGATCGCCCGCAGAAGTTTCTCCTCAGGGGTCAGCTCTTTCTCACCCTTCGGCGTGATCTTGCCTACGAGCACATCCAACGGGCCAACCTCGGCACCGACACGGATCACACCCTCCTCGTCGAGGTCGCGAAGCGCATCCTCGGAGACATTCGGGATCTCACGTGTGACTTCCTCGGGGCCGAGTTTCGTGTCACGAGCCGAGAGCTCATGTTTCTCGACGTGGATCGACGTGAAGTAGTCACGGCGAACCAGGTCCTCGCTCAGCAGGATGGCATCCTCGAAGTTGCCGCCCTCCCAGGACATAAAGCCAACCAGGACATTCTGGCCCAAAGCGAGGCGTCCATCCTCCGTGGATGAGCTGTCAGCCAGGACGTCGCCGGCCTCGATCCGTTGTCCTTTGACCACGATCGGGCGCTGATCGACGCAGGTGCTCTGGTTGGACCGCGCGTACTTGGTTAACGTATAGGTCGCGATCTCGCCGTTATCCTGTAGGACCACAACGCGATCACCGCTTGCACTGATCACGGTGCCGGCAGCCTCAGCCGTGATCACCAGGCCGGAGTTCAGCGCGGCCGCGCCTTCCATACCCGTCCCGACAATCGGTGCTTCGGGCTGGATCAGTGGTACCCCCTGGCGCTGCATGTTGGAGCCCATCAAGGCGCGGTTGGCGTCGTCATGTTCCAGGAACGGAATCAGCGCTGCCGAAACACCCACCATCTGAATCGGAGCCACATCGATGTAGTCAATGCGCTCCGGGGGCGTGAAGAGATAGTCATCCCCCTTCCGTGCCACGACCTGGCGACTGACGAAGTGGCCGGTGTCATCAAGTTTCGCGTTGGCCTGCGCAATGACGTAAGGCTCCTCGCGGTCAGCCGAGAGGTAGATGATCTCATCGGTCACCCGCGGCACAATGCGCACGGGGTCTCGGAGCTTCAAAGCAGCGAGGGTCTCGGCTATGTCGCGCGTCACCTTGGTAGCGCCCTTCGCCACGACCTCTCCTGTTTCTGGGTTCTCAACATCCTCACGGAGAATCTCCCCAGTGAGCTGATCGACCGTGTTCTGCACAGCTCGGACGACACGACGATAGGGTGTCTCGATGAAACCCAGGTTGTTGATGCGTCCATAGCTGCTCAGACGGCCAATCAGGCCGATGTTCGGGCCCTCAGGCGTCTCGATAGGGCAGATACGACCGTAGTGGCTGTGGTGGACGTCGCGTACATCAAAGCCCGCGCGCTCACGCCGCAGACCACCGGGGCCCAATGCCGAGAGCGTGCGCTTGTGCGTCAGGCTCGACAGCGGGTTGGTCTGCTCCATGAACTGCGACAACTGGCTGGATCCAAAGAACTCCCGGATCGATGCGACGACCGGACGGATGTTGACCAGACCTATCGGCGTTGGGGACTCATCACGGATGCTCATCCGCTCACGAACCACCCGCTCCATCCGAACAAGACCGATGCGAACCTTGGCTTGCACCAGCTCGCCCACGGTCTTGACCCGCCGGTTGCCCAGATGGTCCATATCGTCGGGACCCGCGACGCCGTTGTTGATATGAATCATACGACGCACAATCGCGACGAAGTCCGTCTTGGTGATCGTGCGAATCTCCATCGGCACTTCGATCTGCATACGCTGGTTGAGTTTGTAGCGCCCCACCTCTTGCAAGTTATAGCGTTGCGGATCGAAAAGCTGCGAGACCATATACTCGTGGGCATTCTCCAGGGTCGGCGGATCGCCAGGCCGCATCCGGCGGTAGAACTCCACCAGCGCCTCCTCCGCGACCGTGCGCCCTCCCTTAAGATCCCACGCAGGCTCCTGGCGGATGGTGTCGGTGGTCCAAGGATGATCAGGGTCGTTGTCGGCCTCTTTGAAGAGCTCGATGAGCTCCTCATCCGTTCCCTCTTTGAGTACATCGCTGTGCATCGGATCGTCAACCGCCGACAGCGCCCGCAGGAAAATCGTTACGGGGATGGTGCGCTTGCGATTGAAGCGCAGTGTCAAATAGCCCGTCTTGCGGGTCTCGAACTCCATCCATGCGCCACGGTCCGGGATGAGCTTCGCACTCGCGAGACGGCGCCCGCCGTCCTCCTCTAGGCCGAAGTAGACACCCGGAGAACGAATCAGCTGACTGACGACGACGCGTTCCGTCCCGTTGATAATGAAGGTGGCGTTCTCGGTCATCAGAGGGAGATCGCCCAGGAAGATCTCCTGTTGCACGATCTCGCTGGTCTCCCTGTTCACTAACGCAACATCAATGTAAAGCGGTACGGCAAAGGTCAAATCACGATCCAAACACTCCTGTTGATCGTGTTTCGGCTCGCCAAAGCGATAGCCCAACTCAAAGCCTGCATCCTCAGCCTTTGCACCTGGCAGGTACAGACTCAATTGCCCGTTGAAGCTGTCAATGGGCGAGATTTCGTCGAAGAGCTGGTACAACCCCTCCTTCTGCAACCACTCATAGGATTGCAGTTGTACTTCCACAAGACCTGGTAGCGGCAATGCGCTAGCAATTCGAGCGTACGATTTCACGCCAAGGTCTGCTACTGCCATTCTCTACCCTTCCCTCCTGGGAGACTCAGTAGAATCCCTGAGAGCCTAAGCGGGCATAGCCTGCCCAGCCGTGGGCAAAGCCCGCCCATCCACCAAAATATATCCACGCCGCAAGCGCCCGCTCTTGCAGAGGCTCAACGATCTCTCACGAGCAGGCGGCTTCCGGGCTTATTCACTATTCTTGAGATGAAAATGCTTCTTTCCCTACACCCGCGTCTCGCGACACAGCACTGGTATCGCAGATGATGTTAGGCGTGGAAATAGCGTCAAAGTATCATAACCCTTTTCGGGGGGATGTCAAGGCAAAATCAGTTCGCCACGCCCCATGCGATGACGCTGTAGCCGCTGGGGGCGGCGACCTCTTGGGGTGTCAGTAGGATGTCGAAGGTCTGTTGGGCCCCGCTGGCGATCTGCACTGACTCGGCCATCGTCAATTGCCGGTAGCCTACCACATTACCTTCGGTGTTGTAGATCGTGGCCACGACGGAGACGCGTCCCACAGTAGCCGCAGCCGCATTGACCACCGTGCCGCGAACCCGGTATTGCGGACCGGAGACGCCGCCCTCGGCACCTGCGATCTGCAGCGGCACGAAACCTGCCGTGATGGGGCTCACCGACTCACCACGGACCAGCCGCACCAACGCGTCCGTCACACCACTGGGGGGGTCCCTGAAGAGTATCGAGAACGGTGCACGCGCCTCAGCCGGTAGGTAGTCTGCCGCAACCAATGCACGGGTCGTTACGATGGGCGTCCCGTCCGCCGCGACCAGGGTGACCTCGACCTGGATATTGGTCACAGCGTCACCCGTGGTGTTCACCACCTCTCCCATGCACCAGATCCCACCCACCGGTGTCTCATAGATGGCAACCCCTGACGTGGTCAACGGCATAGGCGTGGGCGTCGGCAGAATGGCGTTACCCTCTGGGACGACGATGTATCCCGCTTCGGGGATCTCCTCCTCTTCCAGAGGAATGATCAGAGCCTGGCCAATGCTCAGGATATCCTGCTCTGCCAACCCATTGGCACGGAGGAGGCCCCCCACGGTCACGCCATACTCCAGCGCGATCCCAAACAGCGTATCGCCGCTTTCCACGACGTGAATCACGGGGGTCGGCGTCGGGGACGGTGTAAACGTAGGCGTGGGGGGAACCGGCGTCAGGTAGATCTCAGGGGCGATCGTGGGCGTGGCCAAGCGAGAGGGCGCTGATGCATTCGGCGTCAGCGTCGGTGTTGAGGGCGGCGGTGTCAGCACAGCATCACAGCCAACCAACAGGACGACGCCCAAGAGGGCAACGGCGACCTGACCCAGATACCCACAGCTGCACCTACCACACGGCTTCGACACAGCGCGATTATACCATGTGCCGTGAGAGCGTGACCGCGGACTGAACCTGGAGGGTGTGCTGTCTTGCTCAGCGCCCCTCGCCGTCCTGCAGCTCGGCGACGCGCTCAGCGTCAGCAGATTCGACGCCAGCTACTACCTCGCCATCGGCATGCGCGGCACGCGCGCGGCGCCAAAGCGTATAGGCGGCGTAGAACAGCCACGGTCCCGCAATGGCAACCGCGAAATAGGGCGCAGCAGGAAGGAGCCCAGGCCCTTGGGCGGCGCCGGTCCTGTCGAGGTTGTACAGAATCAGGGCCAGCGCGGTCCAAACGGTGAGGAAGTTCGGGGCCGGGTCGGCGGCGTGCAGCAGACCGAGTCCCCGCTGCCGGCGCCGTGTGAACGGCCAGAAAAGGTTACAGCCCATGTGGCCAAGCTGATCCTCCAGGGCATGTGCGGCGAAGGCCAGGCCGCTCACGAGCCCAGCGAGACGCCCCACCGGGTTCCCCCCTAGATGACTTCCCAGGACCCACGCAACCAATCCTATGACGAGAGCCAACGGCAGGCTATGCGTCCACCGGTGATGCCAATCCAGGAAATCGATCACGAGGCCATCACCCTCGCGGTGGAAGCAGAAGCTAGGCCCGGTGAAGATATCAATGTCATAGGCGCGCCGGTAGCTATGAACAAGGGGAAAATCGAGTGGGTGCTCGACCCAGACTGCGTCAGGAGGCTCGGAGCCCGGGATGGCGGCTTGGCTGGTGGTGACCAAAGGGCCGATTCGGGCGGAGACGGCGTGCCTTTCCGAGTCGATACAGACCGTGTAGCGGCGCCAGAGATCCGCACCACGGCGTACCGTGTGCGCGACCAACCGGCGGGGTGTACCGGTCTCGAAGGCCTCGCGCATCGTGTTAGCAAAGGCCGCGATCACCGTCTCGGCAGCCACTAAAGCTGCCTCCGGGGTGACCACGTGGGCGGCCCCCGTACCAGCTTCGCACGTGTTGTCGCCGTTCCCCGCCAAGATAGGACCCGGGTCAATCGCAACGTCGTAGTGTTCGAGATAGCGCACAAAACGGAAGTCCAGCAAGTCGGGTAGCAGCCCGGCAACACCACCGAGCACGGGCAAGAGGGAACCCTCGCGTGCCAGCGCAACGACCTCAGGCAAGCAGGTCGCGAGGGCGACGCCGGTCAAGAAGTGCGTGATGCCTTTCATCTGGGTTCTGGATGCCGGATGCTGGGCGCTCGATGTTGGACGGACTAAACGCAGCTGGTGGCGCGCGCTCACGAGCGACTTCCCGATTCAAGAGCCGCACCGTGCGGATATTGTATGCTCACTCAGGCGAGGCGACAATTGATGAGAGGCGAATCGAGAAACGAGGTGAGAGGCGCCTGCGGCTTGGCATCTTGCCCGGCGCGGCAATCCTAGGATACTAGAGCCTCACTGATCATGGGGAACCGAGAGCCGTCTTTGCGCAGACTACACCACGTCGCGATGCTGACCGCCATCCTGCTGCTTGCGTTCGGGCTGCGGGTATGGGGGCTTGCCCACCACAGCATCTGGTGGGATGAGGGCATTGGTGTGTGGCTGGCACGCCTGCCTGTTCTGGAGAGCATACGCTGGACGGCAACGGATTCGCACCCGCCGCTGCACTACGCGATCCTGCGCAGATGGTGGCTGCTGGCAGGCGAGGGCGAGGTCGTCCTGCGCTTTCCTTCGGTCGTCGCGGGATTCCTCACCGTTGTCTTCGCCTACAAGCTCGGGCGCCTGCTGGGCAGCGCGACCACCAGTCTGCTGGCAGCGCTGCTGATCGCCATCTCCCGATTCTCAATCATCTGGTCGCAAGAGATCCGCATGTATGGGCTGGCAACAACACTCACCACCGGATCCCTGTGGGCTGCGGTCTGGCTGTGGCGAACCTCCGGGCGCTCCTCGGCGACGCGGCCCGGGCGAGCATGGCTCGCCTACGTCGGCTTCACCGCGGGCGCCCTCTACACCCTGTACCTGACAGGCTCGGTGCTGGCTGTGACCAACTTGGCCTTCCTGGCGGTGGCAAGGCGCCGCCGCTGGCACCGCAGCACGCTCTTGCCCTGGATCACGGCTCAAATGGCTGTGGTGGCCCTCATTCTGCCTTGGCTGCTGTACGCCCTTCCCCGAATGCACAGCCTCTCGACGGATGATCCGTTCAATCCAGGCTTCTTCCTTCAGCTCTACGCCACGATGCTCGCGGTTGGCTCGCCGCTCGATCTTGATAGATATGTGCCGTGGATCATCACGATCCTGGTTGGCATGGCCTTGGGGACCATTGCCATCGCAGCCAACCTGTCCAAAGGACAGCGTGATGGAGATCACCGGCCCACCGGTGAGGTTTACCGGCGTAACTGTGAAGTTCACCGGCAGACGCGGATTGCCGGCCTGATGATGCTGGTGGCCGGCTTGTTGCTGCCACCGCTTGCCGTCGTCGTCCTGGCGCTGCCCCAGCTGAATCTGGGTTTCTCGCGCTCAGTGGCACCGCGCTATCTGCTGCCGCTATCGGCCTGCTACGCCGTCCTGCTGGCGTGGGGTGTGGACACATTGATGA
>JAFGNI010000397.1 GCA_016927095.1 Anaerolineae bacterium
GGCCGTGTGCCTATCCCGATTCTGGTCTTGTCAGAGAGTGGTGATGAGGCGCACGTCGCAGAGCTACACGCGGTGGGATGCACGGCACACCTGGTGCTGCCTGTGCCGGTCAGCAAGCTGCTGCAAGAGGTCTATAGGTTGACCAGCTAGCCGGGGAGTGGTTTTCGGAGGGGGTGGCAGGGTTTCGATCCCCTGGACGAGGAGAAAGCACGATGAGAAGACTCAACACAGTATCGGTCTTGGCTGTACGGCTGTTCGTGGCGGCCGTGATCGTGGCACAGGCTGCGCCGCAGCTCCTGGGCGCCGGCATGACAGAGCTGAGCGAAGCCGAAGTCCTGATGCAGACCGACACGCCCGCGCTGCCGTCCAGCTTCTATGGTGGCATCATGTTGGACGGGGCTGATGTGCCTGAGGATACTATTGTCTCCGCCTGGATCGACGGGGTCCAGGTCGCCGAAGCCCGCACGACCACGGCCGAAGTCTTCCTCCCTCGCGCTGTCTATGTCCTGGACGTCCCCGGCGATGATCCCCAGACCCCTGGGGTTGATGGCGGGCACATAGGGGCGGTCGTCCTCTTTCGCGTGGGTGGCTATGCCGCCGGGCAGATCGCCCTGTGGCATCCCGGCACCGTGAAGGAGCTGAATCTGGCTGCGACAACCGAAGACGGCCTCGACCTGGCTGTGGTCGCGGACGACGGCCGGGATACCGCCCTGACCGACGAGGTGTTCACCTACACCGTCGCCGTGGCCAACGTGGGCACCCGGGATGCCACCGGTGTGGCCCTCACCGACACGCTGCCACCGCACACGAGCCTGGTCTCCGCCAGCGACGGCGGGAGCGACACGGGCGGCGTGGTGGCCTGGCCTGCCTTCGATCTTGCCCCGGGCGCGGTCGCCGTGCGCACGGTGGCTGTACAGATGGACGATTCTCTGCCGGTCGACGTGGTCGAGATCTCCAACACGGCCGCCGTCACCGACGACGGCGCCCACGGCCCCGATATCAACCTGTCCAACGACACCTCCGTGGACACCGACACGGTACCCGAGATCGCGTGCGCATTCGACCCCGCCGATCTGGCGCCCATGGGCGATGTGGGGCTGCAGGCCGTGCTCGACAACCTGCTCGTGCAATGGGGGGATTGGGGCGACCTGGCCGACCTGGGCGGAAGGGATCACCTTGTCGCGGCCATCGATCAGGTGATCGACCAGTTGGATGCCTACCCGGACCTGGCGGTGATCGCGCAACTGGAGGATGTCGCCGATCAGATGAGCAGCCATACCGGCCCGGCTGACCTGATCTACGACCGCCGCGTGCTGGGCAGGACCATGTGCCAGCAGTTGAAGCCGGTGCTCATCCTGTTGAGGGCATACAATCCATCGCTCACAGCCTGGCCCAGCGTGTTGGCCACGGTCCCCGGCCGGACGGTGACCGCCACGCTCGCCGTGGTCAACCGGGGTGACTCTCCTGCGGCGGCTCATTTTGCCCTGGACGGCGTGCCGTCCGGATGGGCGGTGGATGCTCCAGCGCCGCTCAGCCTGGAGCCGGGTGTGACGCAGCAGGTTCCCTTGCCCATCACGCCGGATGCTTTCGGTACCGAGGCTTTTTCTGTCATCCTGCGCCTGGCCGAGGCGCCCGAACTGGCGGTGACGCGGGAGGTGGTCGTGCGTGTGGTGCCCGAGCTGCTGGTTGTCACGGAGGTGGCGCTGGTTCCCAACTCCCTGAACGTGGGCACCGGCACTGCCGAAGTCGGCATCCGCCTCTCCAATCCCTCTGGCCTGCGGGCCTCTGCTGTGGTCGATGTGGCGCTCACCGACGCATCCGGTGAGGTGCGCAAGTCGCTCTCGACACCCATCGTCGTCGCCGTCAACCCTGTGAGCTCTCTTGCCCTGGGTGCTTTGGACATCGAAGGGCTGGAGCAGGGGGTCTACACTGCCACCGTGAGGATCCTCGACCCCGATGGGATGCTCATCCCCAACGGCGTGGGATCCGCCCACCTGGCGATCGGGCAGGATCTCGCGGTCTCCTACGACGTCTCTCCTGTCCTGGTTGCTCCTGGAGCGACAGGCATCACGGTGACCACACGCATCACCACCGAGCGTACCGACGTGCCTACCGACACGGCATCCTTCGAATTGATCCCTGTCCAAAAATGGCACTACACTCCCGGTCCGGGCGAATACGAGAACTACAAGCACGTGATGGCCATCCCCATCGTGGGCGATATCACGATGGACGGCATCCCCGACGTGATATTCCCGAGCTTTAGGAACGACATCTACCACTCAAGTGGCATCCTGCGTGCAGTCAGTGGCGATGATGGCAGCCTGATCTTTGCCAACCCCGACTACCGCGTCAATCCCGATGCCAGCGCAGCCGTCGCCGACCTCGATCAAGACGGCATCCCGGAGATCATCATTGCGCGCAGCGGCGGCGGGATGTACGCTTTCAGCAATACCGGCGACCTCAAGTACAGCAGCGTGCCAACATACACTGTCAATAACGATGAACAGATGGTGGCTGTTGCCGATCTGGACGAAGATGGGTGGCCGGAGGTGATTGTCGGCCGTTACGTCCTCAGTCACGACTTGAGCCAGCTGACGATCCTTGGCGAGGGCGGGGGCGACGGCAGCCCGCTGTCGAGCGTCGTCGGTGACGTGAATCTCGACGGCAGACTCGAGGTAGTCGCCGGCAATACCGTCTATGCGGGCAGCGGCGGCATCCTCTCCATGAACGCCTCAATCCCTGCAAATGCGCTCAATGCCCTGGGCAACTTTGACGCCGACCCCTATCCCGAGATCGTCCTGGTCGACCGGCATGGAGGAGGAACTATCTGCCTGGTGGATCACCAGATGGAAATCATCTGGGGGCCATTGCCCATACCTCGCCGCGTCAGCGATGCGAAGAACGGCGGTCCACCGACCGTGGCCGATTTCGACGGCGACGGCTGGCCGGAGATTGGCGTTGCGGGCAGCAGCTACTACACGGTATTCGACACTGATGGGACGGTACTGTGGAAGAGCGTGACACGGGATGTCTCCTCTGGTATGACCGGCTCATCCGTGTTCGACTTCCAGGGAGACGGTCGGGCCGAGGTGGTCTATGGCGACGAGCGCTACCTGCGTGTCTACGATGGCGCCGATGGCACGGTTCTCTTCGAGGTCGAAAACTCCTCCGGGACGCTCAACGAGCTGCCGGTGATCGCCGACGTCGACGCAGATGGATACGCCGAGATCGTCGTCGTCGCCAACAACTACTCCCACGGCGTCAACAATGGTGTCCGCGTCTTTGAATCCGCGGGTGAGGCCGATGGCAATGGCTGGGTGAGCACGCGGCAACTGTGGCACCAGCACGCTTACGACGTCGTCGGCATCGACGACGGCCTGCGTGTGGTCACCCGCCCGACGCCGAACTGGCTGCTGTACAACAACTTCCGCTGCCAGGCACCGACACCTTCGCAGGGAAACACCTATTTCATCGACATACATCATGATCTTCCCCTGACGGGTGCTGCCGTGCTGCCAGACACCATCACGCCCGTGCCGCTGGCGTACACAGGCGAGCAGATCAACTGGCTCCACACCCAGCAGGATCGCCAGCAATTCAGAGTCAGCCGGGTGAGCCAATTGCTCGATCCGCCGCTGCAGCCGGGGGAGGTACGGCGGATCTCCGAGGGCACGACGGTTGCTTACACCATCCGCGACAACGCGACGGTGGTGAGCGTGCCGCCGCTCTACGTGAGGGCCCCGCACGTTGCAACCCTCGCGCCGGACAAGGTCGTCGTCGCGGCCGGAGGAATGGCCGATCTTGTCCTCACGCTGCACAACCCCTTCGAGACGGAGCAGAGCTTCGAGCTGTCAGTGCTTGGCGTGCCGGTGGATTGGGTCACGCTCGCGCCATTTGTCACCCTGCCTGCAGGCAGCAGCGAGGAGCTGCTGCTGACGGTCGCCGTCCCGGCCGGGGTGGAGGCGCAGGAGATCGCGCTGCTGGTGCGCGTGCTGCTGCCGGGCGGTGGTGAGGACGTCACCAGCGCGGTGTTAAGCGTGCGCGAGGGACCGCGGTTGACTCTGGCGCCGCCGCTGCAGGCTGTGGCCTACGGGGAGACGGCATCCTACATCCTCACGCTGACCAACACGAATGCCCACGCAGAGACGTACAGCTTCGCGGTCGAAGGGCTAGAGAGCTTGCCGGTGGTCCTGGCCGATCCCGTGGCGCTCGACGCCGGGGAAACGACCACGCGCGAGATGATGGTGACAGCCCAGGCGCAGGAAGGCGCGCTGCCCTTTGCCGTGTGGGCCGTGGGCAGTACCGGTCTTTCGGCCCGCGCCGAGGGCGGCTTGAAGATCCTGAACGGCCCTGCGGTGCAGGTAGCGCTATCCCCCCAGAGCGCCGCGACCAGCCGGGGGGTGCCGGCGTACTACGAGCTCGACGTCACCAACGCCGGTTCTGTCGAGGATACGTACGATCTCTTGGTGACCGTACCCGGCGGCTGGAGCTACGTGTTGACTGCCGATGGCGTGACGTTTTCCGAGGTCACGCTGCCGCCGGACGTTCTGAACACCGCCTCGCTGCAGTTGATCGTCGCACCGGCGGCGGATGCGCTGCCCGGCGACTACCCCGTCACCGCGGTCGCCACTTCGCGGATCGGCGCGACTATCCAGGACTCGGCAACAGCTGCGCTGTCTATTTTGCCCTATGGCGTCAACGTCGAGGTGACGCCGGAGAGCGCGACGGTGGATCCTGCAGGCACGCATACCTGGGATGTAGTGATCGCCAACACCGGTTCCCAAGCCGATACCTTCGACCTGGCGGCAGCGGGAGCGATCTCGTCAGAGGATGGGGCAGTCTTCAGCCCGAGTGAGGTGGCGCTGGAGGCGGGAGATTCGGCGGTGGTGCAGTTGACGGCAGGGCCGCTGCCGTCGGCCTTGCCCGAGCGTGACACTTTCATCGTCGTCGCCCGTTCGCAGGGAGACCCCGAAGCAGTTGACCACGACACGGCGGAGGTGACCTTCGAAGGGGTCGCGGGTGCGGAAATGGGGCTACTACCTGAGGCGCAGACGGTAGAGGACACGCTGGAGGCGACGTTCGTGGTGGTGATCACCAACACGGGCAACGTGGACGACGTCTATGTATTCAGCGGGTCTTCGAGCCCGGCCCTGGAGCTGGCGTTCGAACCGGTCGCGGTCTATGTACCGCAGGGCGCCGCGGCCAACGTCGAGCTTGCCGTCATAGCTCCATGCGGAGGCGATTACCTGATCACCGCTCAGGCCGCCTCGGCGAGCACTTCGGCCATCTATGTCGATTCGAGCATGCTGACCGTTGTCTCCGCCAACCAACCGCCGGAAGTGGAAGCGGGACCAGATCAGGCGGTGGACGAGGGGGAGGTGGTCAGCTTCAGCGGCTCCTTCGCCGACCCCGATGTTGCCGATGCGCACACGATCGAGTGGGATTTTGACGACGGAGCGACGGCCAGCGGCACGCTGACGCCAACCCACAGCTACGGGGACGATGGCGCCTACAGGGTCACGCTGACCGTCACCGATGACGAGGGCGAGAAGGACAGTGACACGCTGCTGGTTACCGTGGAGAACGTGGCACCCGTCGTGAGCGCGTGGGCTGCCCCCGCACTGGGCTCGCCGCGCCAGGAGATCACCTTCGGCGGCGTGTTCACCGATCCCGGCTGGCTGGACACACACACGATCGAGTGGGACTTTGGCGATGGGATGGGTGCGACCGGGGTTCTCGTGGTGCATCACGCCTACGACCTGGGCGGGGTATACGCAGCCACGCTCACGGTCACCGACGACGACGGTGGGGTGGGGCAGGCAATTGTGAATGTGGGAGTGTGCTGCGAGCTGTATCCTATCGCCCTGCACATCAGCACGCTGGAGGGTGTGGCAGAGGGCGAGGAGGTCGAGGACGTCTACAACGGCACGAAGCCGGGGAACTTTGGGTGGTTGAGTTGGACGGGCGACCCAAGCGTACCGGCGCTGGTGCAGAGCCTCACGTCGCATGGTGACAGCGATACATACGTCAATCCACACAATCCCCAGGACTTGGTGCTTTCCGTGAGGGATTGGGTGCCCGGCCGCCCTGGCGTCAGCAACGCTCAGGCAGTGCGCGATGCTTTGGGCAATCTCAGAGGTCATATCATCATTGTGCCTATATGGGACAAGGCGATGAGTCAGGGCAACAACCTGATGTATCACGTCGCTGGATTCGCCCGTATCCAGATCACGGGCTACTACTTACCGGGTCAGAATCGCATCTCGGCGGTCTTCCTGGGGTATGTGGAGTGTCGTGAATAGCAGGCTGCCGGGTAGCTTCACATTTGACCGTGGTCAGGTACACCACTGAGCGATGAGTGCTTTCATGGCCTTGGATGGCCTCCCACGCCGCTTCGGCGGCTGCCA
>JAFGNI010000398.1 GCA_016927095.1 Anaerolineae bacterium
CTGCTGCTCAAAACGCGCACCCACGGCGAATATCCCGAAGTCGACATTGGCGTGGAGCACGTGCACCCAGTGCTCGATGGAAAGAAAGGGCTTGGTCGGGATGTTGTAGACGAGGTCCCCGTGCCGGTCGGACATATGGGTGGGCACGTGATAGAAGCCCACCTCCCGCGGGGTGGTATGCATCACGATGGGCCTGACGACGGGTTCGACGCCATAGGGGTAGTACCAGAGATCGGCAACGTAATAACGGCCCTGCTGACGGATACCGCGCTGCAGGTAGAGGGCTTGTCCCGTGATGGCTGGATCATCCAGGGCAAAGGCGACCTGGCAGGCCTTGCCGGATGCCTTCGCGCGATGCACGAATTCCTCGATAAAGACGTCATCGAAATAAAGGTTGTCGCGATAGACCAGGGTCTCCTCGAGCTTGCTCGAGCCGGTCTCCTCGCGGTCCTGATCCAGCTCCCGGAGGTCCTCGATCTCCCGTTCGTCTGTGGTGTAGCGGGCCAGGATATCCCGCTGGTGGAGCCAGAGCGGCTTTGTCAGCACGCTAAGCTCGCGGGCCGGCTCATTGAAGGGCGGTATCTTGTGTCGATCTCTCAGGATGATCTTGCGCATCGGTCTCCTCGCGCCTGCTCGAGACGGTTAGCGTCCCATCCGTTCACGGCTGCTCACGACTGGATCTCAGTCGGAGGTGACCACGGGCAGCCTGCCAATCTCGAAGGTACAGACAGGGTCACCGCAGGCGATGCAGGTGGTCTCCTCAACAGTGAAACGACGGCCCAAGCTGACCCAGAACAACGTCTCCTCCAAGACGCCGATCGGAAAGGCACATGACGGCTCCTCCGATCGCCGGCCTTGACAGAATCCGCAGTGCTCCAGCACGAACAGATAGCTATCGGGGGTCTCACCCAGCACGACGCGTTGTCCAGAGTACCGGTTGAAGATCTCAGCCAGGACCTCAATCCCGATCCGAGCTCGCAGAGACAGCGGCAGGATGCGAAAGACGACATCGGCAAAGCCCATGACGCCCCCCAACCCCTCGACCCAGTATTTGAAGCTCGTCCTCCCGGCCTGGCGGGCGATGCGATGTCCGCCACTTACGCCATAGATCGCGTCAATCGCCTCGAAAAGGCGCCCCACCTCAGCGAAGGTCAGACCCGCGTCGAAGTTGGCGGGAGGCCACACCCCGATCAGGTGTGACAAGCGCGCAGTTGTCAGAACGGCGCTGCCCGCGTTTTCGCCAATCGTATCTCGGACGGCGCGCAGCAGGATACGCGAGATCTTGTTCGGGAAAGCGCTCTCGCGACGACGTCCGGTGGCGTCTACCGGCCCGGTGGTGTGTACCGTCCCGGTGGTATGTACCGGCCCGGTGGTGTGTACCGGCTGCGTCTTGCTCACGTGTCATCCAAGAAATCAAGGATTGCTTGATGGAAGCGCTCTGTCTCGTCGAGCATCGGGAAATGGCCCGAGTCCTCGAAGGTGTGCACGATATGGTCCGCAACCCCACTGCGAAGCACCTCGGCCTGCTTCGGACTGACAATGTTGTCCTTGCGACCATAGATGCCCATCGCCGGCACGTGACACTCGCGCAACCGTGGGCTGAGGTCGGTGTGGTGCAGGTCGTGGATGCTGCGGGAGAAGGAATCCACCGTCGTGCGCGAGAGGCTCTGATGCAACAACTCCCACAATGTGCGCCAGTCCTGGGCATAGGTCAAAGAGAGCAACTTGATCGACGAATTCAGCACCCACGGCACCGCATAGAGCAACTGCGCAAACCGGCGATTTCCCGACAGCTTCAACAAGAGGGCCAGGCCCGATCCTTGAATCGGCGATCCCACGACCGCAACTTTCGTGACCCGCTCGGGATAGGTCAGCGCCAACGAAAGGGAGACCGTGCCGCCCATCGAGTGCCCCATGACGTAGGCGGATCGCAACCCCATGCGCTCCATGAACTGATCGACCATCCCCACGTACTCATCGACGGTGAAGGCGCCCTGTTTGGCCGATTCCCCAAAGCCCCAGAAATCGAGCGCATAGGTCTTGTAACCGTACTGGGCCAAGTACTCCATCGTCGACAACCAGTAGTTCCACGCACCAAGCCAGCAGTGCAATAACACTACTGGCTTGCCACGACCAAAGGTCTCGTAATGGACGATGCCGCGATCTGTGACGATGGAACTCATAGTTGATTAGCCTGACGCCAGCACCGGATGATCAGCGAACAGCGGGGCGAAGCCCCTTACCCATGGAGAAGGATCACGCTGCGTCTATCAGCTCCAGGATGGAATAAAGCAGTTCAAGCAGAACCTGCTTAACGGATTCCTTGTCCTTGGCGACACATGGGATGACCTTGACGTCCGAGTCCACCCGCAATACGATGCGGAGGTCATCGGCGGACCAGGCATCCTCCAGATCCTGCTTGTTGGCTGCGACAATATAGGGCACCGGGGAATAGCTCCGGAACGTATCCAGAATGCGGCGTGCTTCGCGGAAGGTCTCGGGCCGGGTGCTATCGACCATCACCACAAAGCCCAACATCCCTTCGGACAGGATCTCCCACATGAAGTTGAAGCGCTTCTGTCCCGGCGTGCCAAAGAGGTAGAGGATCAGTTCCTCGTCCACAGTGATGCGACCGAAGTCCATGGCGACGGTGGTCTGATCCTTGATGCGCTCGGATTCCCGTGTGATCTGACGATCAGTTGAGACGACGTCGATCTCGCTGATGGCCTGGATGAGCTCGGTTTTGCCCGAGGAGAAGGGCCCCGTCACAACGATCTTCAGTGTCTGCATCAACTACAGCTCCCGAATACGCCGGATAAGCCTCTGGATAATGCCCCGTTTCACCGCGGGGCGGCGCATCTGGGGTGCGGTCTCCTGTTTGGCGGCCTTGCCGGCAGGTGTCTTGGCAGCTGCGGTCGTAGCGACCGGCCTTGCCGGCGCAACGATCTCAACCAATCCCGCCTGCAGGAGGCTGTAGACGATCTTCCGGATCTGGAGCTCGTCCATGTTGTTGTACTTCGCAATCTGATGAATCGTGTTGCGGGGATTGACAAAGGAGATCACACGCCACTCCTCGACGCTGAGGTTGATGTCCCGGAGCGGGGTGGTGGGTCGTTCGGCGAACTTGAGCCGGATGCCAAGGTCAGGCAGTTCGTCCCGGAGCAACTCCCATTCCTTGAGACGGCGGCTGCCCTCCATGATCACGTTCTCCAGCGCGATCGTCGTGGTGATACGTCCTTGTACGGGCAACTCCGACGGTTCGAACCGGAACGTCCCCTGGTTTAGGGAGAAGACCTGGTAGACGATATCCAGGATATGCTCACGCATCTGGCGCAACACTACCTGCTGCTTGAGGCGCCCGCTGGTTATCAGAACCTTGGCGACGTCTTGATCAGACTTGCCCGGCATATTCTTGCGGATCATCTCGACGTGATCTGCCGTGAAGATACCCGCCCGCTGGAGGATCACGGGCAGGTAGTCCTCTACCTCTGACATAGACGCGTAGATCAACTTGCCCTCGCGGAAGCAGAGGTGCGCCTCTTTGTCCGTTCCCTCGAGATAGAGGGTGCCGGTCTTGCGAGCCAGGTTGATCAAGTTGAGCAACTGGGTAATGCCGAAGTCTTCGAGCTTGCCTTTGAGCGCCATATGCAACCGTCCTTATTGTCGTGTGACGAAACAGGAGGTGGGTCAAGCCCCTTCCCAGAGCCTCCGCCCCTCTGGCAGGTACGCCGCGCTACCCTGTGGCGCGCTCCCTGCGCGGACGCTCTATTTCATTCACCTATTCACATCAGCAGCCACATTATAATGGTATTCTAACATTCCGCAAACCGGTGCTCAACCACAGCCCTGCGGCATCAGGCGCCGACCCGCTGCTTCACGATCTCGGCTTGTTGGAGGATCTCATATCCGCCCCGCTCCGCCGCAGAACCTTGCGTCCCCAGCATCTGGGCAAGTTCCCCGATGCGCGTCTCCTCGGTAAGGGGCTGAACGTGCGTCACGGTCCGGTTGTCCACAATCTCTTTGAGTACCTTGAAATGGACATCGCCGAACCCCGCCAACTGCGGCAGGTGCGTGACGCAGAGCACCTGATGCGTCACCTCGCTCTGACCTGAAGTCGCCGTCAACTGCCAGAGCTTCTGGCCCACCACAGCCCCAATACGACCGCCGATGCCCTGGTCGATCTCGTCGAAGATTAGAGTGGGTGTGCGATCCACACGGGAGAGGACGGTCTTGAGTGCCAGCATCAGCCGCGAGGTCTCGCCCCCGGAGGCTGTGCGCACCAGGGATTTCAGCCCTTCGCCGACGTTGATCGCGACAAGAAACTCCACCTGATCGATGCCTGTGGCATCGAAACTGGCGGTATGCACGGGGGTGTCATCCTGGATCTCCGAGCCGGCACTGGTGACGACAAGATCCGCAGGGCGGGACGAGGCCAGCGGCAGTCCGGTCGCGGAGGCTTCGTGGTGGAAGGCCACCCCAAACTGCGCACCCTCCATGCGAAGATCGCCCAACTCCGCTTCCACCGCAGCAGCCAGACCCAATGCGGCTTCCTGGCGACGCCGGGAGAGGTCCAGCGCCAGCACGGCACACTCAGATAGGAGCGCTTGTTCCTCATCCTGCAGCTCGGCAATGCGCTCATCGCTGTGCTCCAGCGTGCGCAGTTCGGCTGCCGCGTGCTCGGCATGGCTCAGGACATCCTCCACATTGCCGCCGTACTTGCGCTCCAGATGGCGCAACACCATCAGACGTTCTTCGACCCAGGCCTGCCGTTTGGGATTGAACTCAATCTCGGCTATATAGTCACGCAGCGTATTGGCAAGGTCCTCGATCTGATAGCCGACCTCATTGAGCAGCGTCATCTGGGGTTCCAGGCTCGTGTCGATGCGCGCCAATGATGCCATATCCCGCTGGCTGCGGCCGATCTGATCCACGACAGAGGGGGCGCGGTCCTGGCCCTCCTCCAGGCGGTTGACGATGCCCGAGGCGAGTTTGACCAATTGTTCTGCATGTGTCAGGCGCGTGAGTTCGGCCTCCAACGCTTCCTTCTCACCCGGCTTCAGCGCAGCCTTCTCGATCTCATCCACCTGGAAACGAAGCAGATCGATGCGCTGCATGCGGTCGCGCTCATTGCTGAACAGCTGCGTCAGTTCGCGCCGGAGTTTCTGAACCTGGCGTACCTTGGCCGCCAAGTCATCCCGCAGGGTGCCCAAGTCCGCAAAGCGATCGAGTAGGTTGAGGTGCTCGCGGACACGGAGCAGACTGAGGTGTTCGCCCTGTCCGTGGACATCGACGAGGGGCTCGGCTATCTCGCGCAACAGCGAAACCGAGACAACGCGACCGTTGACGCGGGCCACCGTACGGCCTGTGCTACGCAGTTCCCGTGAGAGCCAGAGCGTGTCCGGGGCATCCCCCTCCAGACCCTCGCGCTCAATAAGGGGTGCGAGCGCCGTCTGTAGGGCGGGTGTCAACAGGAACATGCCCTCGACGTAGCTGCGTTCGGCGCCGAGGCGGATAGCACTGGTATCGGCGCGTTCGCCCAGAATCAGGAGGACGGCATCGATGAGGATCGACTTACCCGCGCCGGTCTCGCCGGTCAGGATGTTCAGTCCCGGCTCCAGGGTGAGGTGGAGTTCATCGATTATGGCGAAGTCTTCGATGTGCAGTTCCCTTAACACCGGTCGTGCAAGCTCCCTGATGGCAGTCGTAGGTTGGCCGGGCAGCACCTAGCCCGCACCGCGTTGAAGGTGATGTGCTCATCCAGAATAACCCAATCCAGAGATAAGGCAAGGCGTGCGCCTTCTGTTAGGAAAACACCCACCGAAACCCCGTATTTCTGTATATTTTCGGTTAGTATACGCGAATTGGTAGCTTTTGAGAGAGTGAAACTGCTATCATACGAGCATTGAAAGGAGAAAACCGGGCCAACTATGCCACCCAACGTCAACTCACGCCTGAGCGGATTCTACAAGCTCCCCCTCCAGGCCCGCCTCAACCTCATTCAGGACCAGGTCCCACTGACTGACAATGAGCTAGCGGTGCTGGGTGAGGGCATGGGGCTCAGCATAGAGAGGGCAGATCATATGACCGAGAACACGATCGGTCTCTATGCGCTGCCGCTGGGGATTGCTACGAATTTCACCGTCAACGGCAAGGACGTCTTGGTACCGATGGCCATCGAGGAACCCTCCGTGATTGCCGGGGCTTCTCTGGCTGCAAAGCTCGCCCGGCGCGGGGGGGGCTTCAATGCGGAGACCGACCCGCCGGTGATGATCGGACAGATCCAGATCGTCGACGTCGAGGATCCCGCAGCCGCCGGTGAACGGGTGCTGGCGGAGAAGGAACGCCTGATCGCGCTGGCCAACGAAAGCGACCCGGTGTTGGTCGACCTAGGTGGAGGTGCCAAGGAGATCCGAGTCCGGGAGATCGACACGCCCCAGGGGCCCATGCTGATCGTGCATCTGCATTTCGACGTGCGGGATGCCATGGGCGCCAATGCGGTGAACACGGCGTGCGAGCGCCTGGCCCC
>JAFGNI010000399.1 GCA_016927095.1 Anaerolineae bacterium
GCTGACTGCGGCGCCGATGCCGCCGGGCCTAGCGTCGTGTTGATCGCCGACGATCTCACCGGCGCGGCGGACAGCGGCGTGACCTTCGCCGAGCACGGCGCCAAGGTGATGGTGGTATGGGATGCCGGGCATCGTCCCGCGGCAGACGTGGTGGTGATCTCCACCGAGAGCCGGCATAGCGCTGCAGACGAGGCCGCGCAACGCGTGACCGAGGTGATGGCTGCTTTGGCCGAGGGGTTCCGCAGCGTGCGTCCGCCTTGGATCTACAAGAAGATTGACTCCACGCTGCGGGGACATCCCGGGGTGGAGCTTGCGACCGTCCTCCGTTGCCTGCGTGCGGCATCCTCGGCGACGGGCACGGGCAGCGGCGAGGGTCTACCTCGTGCACTGGTGGCACCGGCGTTTCCTGCTCAGGGACGCGTCACGCGCGGGGGCATCCATACCGTCCACGGCATCCCGCTGGCAGAGACGGTTTTCGGTCAGACGATGACCACGTCGCGGGTCTATGACTTCTTCGCGGGTGCCTTCGATCCCGGTGTGGTGGCGGAGATACCGCTTGCTTCTGAGACTGCGGCCGAAGCACGGGTGTTCGCGGCGGATGCGGCGACCGATGAGGACTTGACGCGCCTTGTCAATGCGGCTTTGGAGAACGGCACGCGGGTCTTCTGCGGCTCGGCGGGCCTGGCCGGTGCCCTGGCTGCGCGGTTGGCCGCGATGCACGGCTGGACCGCGCGATCAGAGCCCGCCATCCAGCCTTGCCCGGTGTGCTCGGCGGTGTTGCTCGTTATCGCCAGCCGGAATCCGCAAACGCGGCGCCAACTGCAGGCGCTGGCGGCGATGGGTATCCCCAGCATCACGCCGCCGGTTCGTTGGTTCCTCGACGAAGCTTTTGAGGCTGGTGTGCCGGCGGTACTGGGCGATGCCGTGGCAACGGGCGCCGCGGCGCTGACCACGTCGGGCCTGCCCGAGCTATCTGTCGAGGGAGCAACCCTGGCGGCGCGCCTTGGAAGCGCTGTCGCGGCGCTGCTTACCGCGAGGCGTGCTGCGTGGGAGCCGCTGCCGCCCGCTCCTGGGTCTAGCGGCGGCGATCCCGAGCCTATGGGACTGGTGATGACCGGCGGTGACGCGGCCATCGCCGTCAGCAGCGCCTTAGGGGCGCAGGCGCTCCACCTCTGTGGGGAGGTGGCGGCGGGGATGCCGTGGGGGCGGCTGGTCGGGGGAGCGGGGGATGGGGTGCCGGTGGTGACGAAGGCGGGGGGCTTTGGGCAGGAGGATGCCCTGCTGAAGGCGGTCAGCTTTCTGCGAGGAGGATGCTGTGATTGAGCGATTTGTGGTGAGTCGGGACGATGGCATCTACGAGGCCTTTCCAGATGTCGCGTTGACACAACAGGGGAAACTGGTTTGCGTCTTCGCGGAGTGCACCCATCACGCCGACCGGGGCTACACGCGTATCATGGTCACAAGCTCTTCGGACCGTGGCCGGACGTGGTCTCCCAAGACTCCGCTGACGGAAGCGACGCACGGCGCCGCATTCTATAACTGCCCGCGGATCAGCGCCCTGCGCGATGGTCGCCTCGTCGTGGTCGTGGACAAGATCCACACAACAGCGCGGAGCCAGGACCCCGATACCTGTCATATCCTTCTCTATACGAGTGAGGACGGCGGCGAGAGCTGGACCGGACCTCTCGCAACGCCGGCCCGCGGGATCGTGCCCGACAGACTGGTCGAGCTGTCGACGGGGCGTTGGCTCCTGGCGGCACACTATGACGATGTGGAGTTGGGCAATCTTGTCCAGCGTCTGTGGTATTCGGATGATCAGGGTGACCATTGGTCCGATCCGGTCGTTGTCGGACGGCAGAAAGGTTTGAACCTCTGCGAGGTGTCCATCCTCCCGGTGGATGACGCCGCCCTGGTCGCTTTCCACCGGGAGAACTCCGGGTTAGGCTGGGACTGTTATAAGACGATCTCTCATGATGATGGCGCGTCATGGTCCAGCCCGATCCCCTTCCCGCTTCCGGCGTGCCATCGTCCTGTGGCTGGGTGGCTTCAGAACGGACAAGTGCTCATCACCCATCGCTTTATGCAGGGCGGCAAGGGCTGGACGGGGTGGTGGACACAGAACCTCTTCGCGGCGCTCACCGACCGGGAGAGTGTGTTGGCAACGTCCCGGTCTGGCGCACATACGCGTATCTTGCCGATCGATTTCGATCGATCGCCTGAGAGCGACACCGGCTACTCAGGTTGGGTCCAACTGGATGATGGGTCGATTTACGTGGTCAACTACATCCTGGACAATGCGCCGAAAGCTCAGATTCGCGGATATCGTCTGGGACTTGACGACTTCATCCTGGTGCCGGAAGATGTATAGCAACACACAAACCGTGCTTCTGAGAAAGGACGACCTATGCAGATCCTAGGACGCACCCAGCCTTTGGCCAAGTACCCTGTGCTCCGCGCGCTGGAGGTGATTCAGGGGTTGGGATTCGACGGCGTGGAAATCTGTCTCGAGAACGATGATATGGCGCCAGATTTGCTGACTCCCGAGAAGATCGCGGCGGTCCGGCAGCGCGTAACGGCGTTGGGGCTCGAACCCATCTCCATCAGCTATCATCAGGACTACGTCTACAGCGATGTCTACTTTGAGTTGACGAAGAGCGCCATTCGCGTGACGCCCGAGTTCGGCACCGACCTCTTTGTCTTCTCCGGACCACCAAAACGAGCCAACGATGATGAGGGCTTTGATAGGATGGTGGCGCGCACCCGGGAGCTGGCGGTGGTTGCTGAAAGAGCCGGGGTGATCCTAGCCGAGGAGTTTGAGCCCAACTTCGTTGTGGGCTCGACCGCCGATTTACTTCGCCTTTTTGAGGCTGTGGACTCACCGGCCTTGGCAGCGAATATGGATCTGGGCCACGTCTTCCTCTGCGACCCGGACCCGATCGCGGCGATCCGTGCTGTGGGCAAGCGCATCGTCCACTGCCATGTGGAGGGAATGGCCACCGGTGTCCATAACCACCTGCTACCCCAGGAGGGCGATATGGACCTCGCTGCCTACCTGGCTGCCCTGCACGATGTCGGCTACGACGGTCCCCTCTCTCTGGATCTGTACAACCATGACTACGAGGTGGTCGCCGCCGATACGATTGCCTATCTGCAAGGGCTACTGGTATCAATACA
>JAFGNI010000400.1 GCA_016927095.1 Anaerolineae bacterium
AGCGGTGACGCGTGTTTTTTGGTGAACAGCAGTGAGGCTTTGGTGACCTTCGTTGAGGAAGCCGGCGACGCCTTGCTGTCGGGCGAGGCGCCCTACATGAACGGACAAATCGAGATCGTGCCCAAGCCGATCATCGGTGGGGTACCGAGCACGGTACAGGCCAAGTTAATGAACCCCAATGACACCCCGATCGAGGTCAATGTGACCTTCAGCTACGCCCGTTACGGCATCGGCGTGGGATTTGGACCGCTGGGCGGGGTCGAGGACGTGCGCATCGAGCCCCACAGTGAGCGCGTGGTCGGCGTGCCGTGGACGCCGCCGTTCTCCGGTCACATTTGCCTGCGCGTGGATTACGTGGCCCAGCCTGTGAGCCGCAGTGCGGCAGACCTCCAGACCGCGACCGGCGGGGGCCAGACCAACTTCACGATCGAGCCCGGCCCGATGGGTGACCCTGGCACTGAGGAAGACGCCCCGCCCGACGAGCAGCCACCGGAGGGGGAAGAAGAGGATCCGGAGAGCAAACCGCAGATGGCCCAGAAGGCCAAGGCCGCGATGGACCAGATCAACAACGGGCAGATGGTGATCGACGCTATCTCCGAACCGGGCAATATCCCCGGCATGGCCATCCCCAACGCGCTGTTCAGCGCCATCATGGACTTCAATCTCGAGAGCTGGTCGACAGCGACCGCGGCGCTGGCCCAGGATCCGCCGCGCCAGGACTACGACGTCTACGCGATACAGGAACACTATAGCTTCACGCCGCTTGTCCCCAGCGATGACCCCTATCTCTCACCGGCACGCGCCAAGGCCGGCAACCTCCTGATGACATCGATGCTGACGTTAACAGCCGAGTTGCGCGCCGCGGCGATCTCCCTGGATCGCTATGCCGGTGCATCCAACGCCGGTGACGTATACTGGGCCTCGGAGCAGGCCGGTATGCTCCTCTACTATGAGCAGCAAGCGGGCGTGACGATGCTGGAGACCGCCGATCGCATTGACGATCTGCTGAGCGTGATGACGCTTGAGGGTGTCAAAGACCTCATCGTCCAGGTCCCGACGGTGATCGCCTACCAGACCCGGTTGGCGACCTCTGGGTTCAACCGGACGGAGCTGAACGCCGCAGCCATGATCGGTATGACCAGTGACGAGATCGAGGCCGAGCGCCAGGCGCGGATTGCTGCCGATCCAAAGGATCTGGCTGGCAGCGTGATGACCCGGCTCACGGACGTGGCCGAACGACTCCGGCGCTTGGCGCCGCTCCTAATAGACCCGCCCACCTTTGATATGGGCGACGGCGGGATGGTCACCGCCGCGTCGACGGCGAGCACCAACCTGGCCCGCGTCTTCACCAGCCGCACGGCTTTTCAGATCGCCAACCCGCTACCGGAGGCGGCGATAGTCGAGCTGCGGGTGCGCCGTCTGGATCTGCCGTCCGACTGGATGGTGAGCGTCAGCCCCCAGTCGGTGGACCTAGAGCCGGGCGAGGTTGTGACCGGCACGGTCAGGATCCGGCCCGGGCTGGCAACGGTACAGGGCACCCAGCCACGGGTGGCGGTGGAGGGCACTATTGACGGTGAGCTCATCGGCGGCGTGGTCGTCGAGGTGATGGTGCCTAAGCATGTGGTTGCGGGACCTAAACAGCGCGTCTTCCTGCCGCTGACCCTGCGAGACTAGGCGTGCGCGGTAGGTCGGGGCGCCTGGCCCGACCAGCGACCAGGTGCCCACCGCCGCAGCAGCCGTCACACGTCGCCCGGCGCCATGCCGGGGGCCAACACGGCGGTGCCTGCCAGCTTCACAGGTTCGCTTTGCACCAAGGGCAGCTAGCTAGCATCACGAGGCAGGGCGAAGGCATCTCGTAGAGACGTGCCGGTGGCACGTCTGCGGCGCGGCGAAACGCGGGGGCCGAAGCCGGTCTCGGCGCACCAGAAACCGTGCGCCAGACGCCCCACCGGGGCGTCTCTACCACAGCAATGTAGTCCGGGCACTTCGCTGAAATGCGTACGCGCTGTACCACGAGGCCCGACTCAGGTGAGTCGGGCCTCGTCTCGTATCTGCTCAGGTTGGGGGCTAGGGCTCCGGCGTCGGTGTGGGCGCCTCGGGGCCTTCGGACACCGGCGTGGGCGGGGGTTGGACGAAGTCGTCACGGGTGCGCTCCACCATAGTGCTGACGCTGTAGGCAGCGACCCGGACATAGTAGTCAGAGTCCGATGACTTGACGACGTAGCTGTTGTCCTCCTCGTCCTTGCTGCCGACGGTGAGCACATGCTCCGTGCCGTCCGCCGTTGTCAGGGTGACAACCGCGGAGGGATCGTCCATGCCGTAGGAGGGCTGGGCCTCCTTGCCGAGCGGGCGCTGCATGGTGATGTTGGAGGCGTTACGCACGATCGCGTTGGTGTTGGTGATCTGCGCCTCCTCGTCGTCATCCATATCGGCCAACGCCCAGTTGTCGCCATCCCGGACGAGGACAAAGGTGCCGTTGGCGTTCTCCAGCGTGGCCTGCGTCAGAGTCTCCTGGTCGATGCTGACGTAGCTGGTGTCTGCCCAGGTGCTGGCTGTGGTCGTGAACTCCCAGGCCGACAGATCGGTGGTCAGGTAGGTCTCGGCCTGCCCGGCAACGCGGAAGTGGGTCGCGGTATAGCGGGGCGCCGTGCCGAGGTAGACGGTGTGTTCCTCGCCATCCGCGGTCTCGAAGTCAATGCGGCGCTGGAAAGCGTCGTCCGCGACCTCAAGTTGCGCGTGGCTGGCCTCGGTCCGGGCCACGATGGTATTGCTGCTCAGGAAGGCAAGCTTCTCCAGCACGGGGGTGATCGACGACGCCGTCGCGGGATAGCCGTCCGACTCCGGGAAGACCCAGGCATCGCCCTCCTTGCGGAGGGTGATCTCGCCGCCGGTATTGTCCGCGATGGTCAGTGCGACGATGTCCTCGGCTGTGAGGTCAGGGAAGAGCGGTTCGCCCGTCCCAGACGCGACCTGGCGAGGCCAGAAGACGATCGCGCTTAAGATGACTTGGACGATTAGAACGCCAAGTAGGATCTGTTGGTGGCGTTTCATGCGTTCACCTCCTCAGTCTCTTGGTCGGCGGGCGGGCGTCGCTGAGAGCCGCTAGCCGCTCGCCGTGCAGCGAAGCCCTCCGGCGGTACGAGCTCCATCGGCGCCTCGTTACGGCGGCGGACGGTGCTGACGCCGGCGATCGCCACGACGGAGATCAGCGCCAGGACGTAGTTGACCGCCTCCCAGAAGCTCTGCTCGTTCTCAGCCATCGGGATGAGAACGCGAGCCGCCGTGCCGCGAGAGCGGATGTTGAGCAGGTCAAGATCCTCCATCGTCCAGGCGACGGCGTTCTGGATGAACTGGAGGTTGTTCAGGTACTTCTCGCCACTCAACGTGGCGGAGAGCTCGAGCACGATGTCATCGACGAACTCGGTGCTGCCGATGACCACGAGCCGCGAGGTGGACGGCGAGACCTCGATGGTGCCCACAGTGGTGGGCGCCACCGGGGTCGCCTCGGTCTCATCGTCATCCGCTGCCATTGCCTCTGCCGCAGCAGCTTCGTCAAGCGGCGAGGGCTTACCCGCGAAGTAGGAAGCGAAGGAACCGCGCGCGGCGACCGCCAGGGTGTAGGCCTGCGTCGACGAGACGGTGGCAAAACCGGTATCGGGATATAGCTCGAAGTTCGGCTGGATGTTGAACTCCGTCTGCGTCCAGGACTGCGGCGTCGAGGTCATCAGGGTCTCCACCTCGCGCTCCGCGTTCTTCTCGGCATCCACCGTGATGGGTGAAGCCCAGTTGAGCGTCACAGCGGCGAGACCGGAGGTGATGGCGCTGTCCTCCGCCATACCGTCCGGGCGCACGTCGACAAACATCGGATAATCCAGCGCCTGGATCTCCTGGACCTGGAACTCGCCGACCTGGCGTACAACCGGCACCGGGAAGGGCTCGTTCTGCGGGTCCATGACGAGAGACTGCTCGACGGTGAAGCCATAGTGTGCCAGCATATCCTGCAGGCCGTTCTCGAGCTGCTGCGCCGCCAGCCCACCCGACATCTGATCAGGCGTGATCATCATATTGCCGGCAGCTACCACCACGGCGCCGCCCCGCATCAGGTGCTGATCGATGGCATAGCGGGCCACGTCATCGAGGTTCTGCGGCCCGATGACGACGAGCACGTCGATGTTGCCCGGCACCGAGCCGGTGCTCAGGTCCACAGTCTGGACCTCATACTCCTGCTGCAGCGTCTGGCGGACCTGCTCCCATGAGGAAATCGGCTGGACCATTTGCCCAAACATATCCTGGGTGGGCTCAGCAGGCGGCGTCCAGAGGCCGACCACCTGCAGGAAGCCCGAGGAAGAGCGCTTGAGGGCCGACTCGACTGCGGTGCGGACCTCGGCCTCACTCACCTCGCCCTGCGGATAGACGATCTGCGCCTGGTCCCCGACAACCAGCATCATATAGAGATAGTAGGATTGGTCGGAGAAGAGCGAGACCGCCAGAGGCTGGAGCCCGTAGGTGTCGAAGAGCTCCTGCGGCGTGACCGGGCTGTCGGGCGCGGTGGGATCGATCAAGTCGTAGGTGAAATTGCCGCCGGAACGCCCGGCGATGTCCTGCAATACCGTCTCGATGGTCGCCGGTGCATCCGCCAACCACTCGGGCAGCGTGTCGGGCGTGATGAAGACCTGCATCTGCGCCGGCTCGGAGAGCGACGCGAGGATGGCATCCACGTTCTGGAAGCCGAAGACCACCTTCTTGATGTTGCTGGTGAGGTCGTACTCCAAGTTCCGCAGGCCAACGTCAATGCCACTGGCCGTCTGCTGCACCTCGATCAGGTCGCTGAATCCCAGGACCTCGGACTGATCCCCGTACTGGATCAGGATGTCGAAGTAGGAGTTGATGACCGAGGCCTCATAGCGGTCGGCCACCTGGAAGGGCGTGGGCCGGATGCCATAGACCTGGTTGGCTTCAGCCTCCTTCTCCGGCTCCTCGGCGGGATCGATGATCTCCAACTGGATCATCCCTCTGGAGGCCACTTGGTACTCGTTGAGCATATCGCGCACGGTGGGCACCAGCGGGGCCAACAGCGGGTGGGTCTTCTCGCTGAAGTAGCCGCGGATCAGCAGCGGCTCCTGCAGCGTGCTGACCAGCTCCCGCGTCGTCGCGGAGAGCGTGTACTCGTTCGACTCGGTCATATCGAGCCGGAGCCTGGTCAGCGGGAACATCCAAACATTGACAGCCAGGAGGTTGACGATCAGCAGGCCGGAGGTCAGAGCGACCCCGCGGCGCTTAGGCAGCGTCTGCTCGCCCTCACTCCAGCTCTTGGCCTTGAGGGAGAGCGTGTTCAACGCCAGGAAGATGCCCGCAACGGTCAGGTAGTAGGCCAGGTCGCGCAGGTCGACCACGCCGCGCTCGATCGACTCGAAGCGGCTGCCGGCGCCGATAGCCCGCAGGATCTCACCGGGCTGGTTGCCGAAGAAGTTGGTCACGCCGGGAGAGCCGATGAGATAGAGCAGACCACAGAGCAGCACCGTTGAGATGAGGGCCACAATCTGGTTGTCGGTCCGCGAGGAGACGAAAAGGCCAATCGCCGCATAGGCGCCGGCCAGCAAGATCGCCGCCAGGTAGCCGCCGAACACCGGCCCCCAGTCGAGGTTGCCCAGTAATGAGACGGTGAGAGGCAAGAAGATGGTGAGGGCCAGCGCCAATGCCACCAGCGCGAGCACGGCCAGGAATTTCCCCAGGACCAACTGGACCGTCGAGACGGGCAGGGTCAGCAGGATCTCCAGGGTGCCCGAGCGCTGCTCCTCGCTCCACTGGCGCATCGTCAGCGCCGCGACCAAGAAGATCATCAGGACGGGCATCCAGGAGAAGAGTGGGCGCACGTCGGCGATGCCGCGCGCGAAGAAGGTCTCAATCCAGAAGAACGAGAAGAGGGTCACAGCCAGGAACGAGCCGATGAAGATGAAGGCCAGCGGTGAGCCGAAGTAGCCGCGCAGCTCCTTCCGGGTGACCGTAAGCGTCTGTCGTAACCAGGCACGCATCATGCCACCTCCTGGACGGCAACGGCGTCGCGGTGCATGGCGACCGGTGCCGCAGACTGCACCAGCTCATTGAAGATCGTCTCCAGCGTGCGCGCGTCCTTACGGAGCTCCCGCAGCGGCCAATCGTGGGCTCGCGCCAGCCCATAGATCTCCGGTGTCAGGTGATCGCCCGCGTCAGACTTGCCGAGCACGCGGTAGGCGGGATAGCCATCGATGCTCCTGAAGGCACTGACGTCGCGGGCGGGCTTGAGCCGCCGCAACTGGGCCTCAACACCGGCGACCTCGCGATCGAAGACGACCACGGCATCGGACGTAGCGGCAAGCTCCGCCAGCCGGGCGTCGGCCTTGATGTGGCCGTTGATCAGGATGATGACCCGATCGCAGAGCGCCTCGACCTCGGACAGGATGTGGGTCGAGAACAGGACCGTGCTGTGCTCAGAGAGCCGGCGGATCAGGTTGCGGATCTCCACGATCTGCGTGGGATCCAGCCCGATCGTGGGCTCGTCCAGGATGAGCAGCTTGGGCCGGTGCAGGATGGCCTGTGCCAGGCCGACCCGCTGCCGGAAACCCTTGGAGAGCTGACCGATCAACCGGGTGAGGTGGTCCTCCAACCCGGTGGCATATACCGCATCCGAAATCCGCTGCACCTGTTGGTCCTCGGGGATCACCCGCAGGTCGGCCATCATCTGCAGGTAGGCCTGCACCGTCAGCTCCGGGTAGAGGGGCGCGGTCTCGGGCAAATAGCCGATCTCGGCCTGGACGGTGCGCGTGTGCTCCTGCACATCGCGTCCGTCGACGGTGACCGTGCCGGCATCCGGCTGCAGATATCCCGTGAGGATCTTGATGAAAGTAGTCTTCCCCGCGCCGTTGGGCCCCAAGAGGCCGACGATCTCGCCGCTCTTGACGTTGAAGGAGATGCCTTCCAGGGCGCGGATGGGACCGTACGACTTTGTCAGATCAGAGACCTCAATCATGGATCCATCCTCCCATACAAAAATGACATGCGAAAAGAGCCAAGCAGACGCCCCGACCCTAGGTCGGGGTAGGCCCCGACCCTGGGTCGGGGTACGCCCCAACCCGGGGGGCGATTAAGCTTCGCTCTCTTGATGAGACAGACTGGCACTGACTTCTGCCAATCAGGTATTCTAGCAAGGGGGGAGGGGATGTCAAGGTTTGGGGTGAACTCAAGGAAGCCACGAAGCGGCGCGTCGAGCGGGACTTCAGCTACTTGCTTGAGTCGTTGCTCGCTGTGATGCCCTTTGAGCTGATCAAGGCCTGCCTGGAGATTCACGGCATCACCGGGGCCAGTACCGTCAGAACGGCGGAGTGGCTGAAGGGCATCGCCGAGGAACGCAAGCGCGGCGATTGAACAGAGGATCGCCGCGCTGCCCCTCGCGTGCGGTGTGGGTGACCAGCACCCATCACAAGATGGGCACTGAGTCGGGCCCCAACTCCAGAGCGGGCACCAAGCTCAGCACCGGCAACGGCCGTCCTGGACGGCGTGCGCCTCGATCAGGGGAAGACAGTCAGGCCCCCCGGCAACACGGCAGCTTGCCCGTCGGGGTTGGTGACGCGAACGTCCCATATGGTCATCTTGGGCGCTTTGGCAGTGATGTCGAGGGTGATGATGGTGGAATCAACGACGGCCACATTTGAGGCCGTGGGGGCCGGGCCCTTACCCCCCTCGAAGGTGACCTGGGCACCAGGCTGGAATCCCTCACCGGTGATGGTCGCAGAGGTCGTGCCGGCCCAGACTGCTGACGGGTCTATGGCGGCGACGCTAAGGTCGGCCGCGGGCGCGAGCAAGGAAATGAGGGCCGTCGCGCTGTCGTTGGTGGCGTCGTCATCCACCAAGCTATGGCTCCCCACGAGGGTGTAGTTGCCGGCCTGAACACCGGTGGTGTCCCAGCCAAAGGTGAGGGTAGCAGCAGCACCGGCGGCGAGCGCGTCGAGGGGCTGGATGCCGATGATGGCCTCGCCGGCGGCGAGGGTAACGGTGGCAGCGCCCGCAGCGACGTCCTCGGTGCCGGCGTTGGTGACGGTAACCTCCACGGACACGACATCGCCCACGGTCACAGTGGTCGGGGCAGCGATATTGGTCACGGCGAGGTCGGTGAAGGGCTCGGGCGGCGTCACCGTCTCGACAGAGGCCAGCGCGTCGACCAGTCCATAGCCGAAGTGAGCGTCCCACCCCGGCGTACCGAGGTCCTCGGCGGTGTCGATCAGCCGCTGGCGCACCTCCAGGTTGCTCACACAGCCATCACCATTGGCGTCACCGGCACCCGCGGCGATGATCAGGGCGGCAAGCCCTGCGACGTGAGGTGAGGCCATCGAGGTGCCGGAGCCGTATTTATAGCAGCCGTACTCCTCATTCTCGTCAGTGCCGCAGACGGGCTGCGGATCGGCGTAGCCGGTGTCATCGTTCCAGGTGCTGTAGACGGCGGCGCCGGGTGCGGCGAGCTCGACCTCGGTGCCGGTGCTGGAGAAGCCGGCACGCTGATCGTCGCCGTCGGTGGCTGCTACGGCGATGACAGAGGGGTACTTGCCGGGCCAACAGACGTTCTCCCCCCTGCCGGGCGGGTTGCCGTTGTTGCAGGCAGCGGCGACAATCACGAGGCCGGCGGCATAGGCATTGTCGAAGGCCGCCGCCACGAGCTCGCCGGGATCACGGTCCCACCCAAGGCTCAGGTTGGCGATGGGGATCTGGTGCTCCACGGTCCACTGGAGCGCATAGATGAGATCGCTGGCCATCCCGAAGCCATTGTCATCGAGGACCCGGACGGCATAGAGGTCGCACGCTGGGGCGACCCCGACGACGCCCAAAGGGCCGGTGGCGACGCCATTGTCGTTGTCCTCAGCGCAGGCCGTGCCGGCGACGTGGGTGCCGTGACCGTAGACGTCCCAGGGCTCGGCGCCGAGATCGAGGACGTTCACGCCCCCGGCGTAGTTATCGTCCAGGTCGGGGTGATCGTAGTTGATGCCGGAGTCAATGATGGCGATGCCCACGCCGCTGCCTCGGTTGAAGAGCTGCTGATGGACAGTGCCGGCGCCAATGCGGGTCACGCCCCATGCGTTGTCCAGCTCAATGTCGAGGGCGTGCATAGGGAGATCGGGCTCAATGCGGGTGACCTGGGGCAGCGCCTCGAGACGGGCGACGGCGGTCTCGGGTAGTGCGGCAGCGATGGCGTTGACGAGATGGTAGCGGTACTTGACTTGTCCCCCGTGCCGGCGGACGAGGTCGGCCTCGGCGGGGCCAGGGCGTCCGCGGAACCCTATCAGGACGGGGACGCGGTCCGGGGGCTGGCCGGCGACGGGGTGCGGCGCAAACGCGGCGAGGGTGACGATCAGACAGATCAGGGCGCCATAGGTGAACCAGCGGTGGCGCTTCATAGCGACCTCCTTGGTCGTGCAGCTAGGTCCATCATGTGCAGTCAGGAGCGCGGAGCCTTGGCGGCGCGTCTCCGGTGTATCCTTAAGATATGACGAGCGATGGCAAATGTCAAAGGGGCGCATCACCCACCACTTGACAAAGTGCGGGCATTCACAATAATGGAGGTATCCCGCGTGATTGGCACCGGGGTGTCTCTGTGCCATTGCAGATCGCAGGACCTGCATGAGCGAGGGCAACCTTAGCTGCCGTGCGCTGCGCACCGAGATCGCTCCCCCCCAAATGCACTATCCTGGACAATGCGTGAAGTCTCTTTGCGGGGGTGGGCGACAGCTCGATGCGGGTCGCCGGATGCTTCGGAGAATAGCACGGGTTCAGCAACGCGATAGGTCTGCCGAGTCTACTCTGCAGCTCTCTTCACAAGCATCGGCGCCATCGCCAATGGTTCCCATCGCTAGCCATGTTTGCCGGAGGAGGGGTGGCCGTGAGAGGAAAGCACAAAGCAGTTCTGGGCGCGATACTGCTCGTGTCGCTGCCGTTGCTCTTGGGCATTCCACGTCTAGTAGCCAGCGGCATAGAAAAGGCGGGACCCTATCCGCCGCCACAGCTTCCACAGATGGTCGGTGCCACGACAACGCACGCCGTGAAGTCACTGAGGGACTCGAGCACCTTGACAACAGAAAGGACACCTGATGTCCCTAGACAGGACGCTGTTCGCGCTGCACTAGCAATGGATGGTGTATCGATATTGGGCAATGCACAGAACTCAGTTGCCGCCTCAAGCTCTGTTCAATTGCTGCAGAACCCCGGGTTTGATAGTGGACTGTGGACCCCTTGGCAAGTCTCCGGCGATCCTTACTTAGCTACGGTGTTCTATCACTCGGCTTCGTATTCCGCATGGCTCGCAGGCTACGACAACGCCAACGATATCATCTATCAGACTGTAAGCGTGCCAGATGACACGGCCGGGCTGACGCTGGATCTGTGGGCCAGGTTCGAGAGCCAAGAGAGCCAGTGGGGGGGCGACTGGTTCTGCGTCGATATCACAGATAACAGCTTTGACACCCTGATTGGCGGACCTTATTGCTATGATCTTTTCTACCAGACTCAGAATCAGTGGCTGAACGCTAGCGCCATCTTCAGCGCCGCGCAGCTCTCCCCGCTGTTAGGTCAGTCCGTACGCGTGGTGCTCTTCGCGCAGACAGACAGTGCAGAGGTCAGTTCCGTGTGGCTGGACGACGTTACTCTGACCGCCACAGCCGCCCAGGGCCAGCGCATCTTCATACCTTTCGTCGCTCGCGAAAAGCCGGCAACCCCACCACAGCCGAGCCAGACTCCCATCGCCTTCTGGTCATTCTCATCGCGGTATGACAGCAAGCCCGACATCTACATCATGGATACGGATGGCACAGGACGGGAAAGAATCACCGATGAAGCGGCCACAGACACCGACCCCGCTTGGTCGCCACAGGGGGATCGTATTGCCTATGTATCCTCCAGTATCTACGACTACTTCGGTACTGAGATCTATGTGATGAACGCTGACGGCTCTGGTCGGATCAGGCTCACATGGCATACGTCTCCCGATTCTCATCCCACCTGGTCGCCTGACGGCAACCGCATCGCTTTCGGCTCGATGAGGAACACCATTCCCAGCATCTATGTCGTGAACGCCGACGGCTCCGGTGGCCTCACGTGGCTCACGGGCAACTGGGACGGAGAACCTGACTGGTCACCTGACGGCAGCCACATTGCATTCATGTCCAACCGTGACGGAAACCAAGAGATCTACGTTATGAACGCCAACGGTTCGGCGCCACAACGACTCACCGTCAATGCCGCAGCAGATACCTCGCCCGACTGGTCGCCCGACGGCAACCGCATCGCCTTCTCATCCAACCGTGACGGTAACTGGGAGATCTATGTGATCAACGCCGACGGGTCAGGGCTACAACGCCTCACGAACAGCATCTCCGACGATACTGCGCCAGATTGGTCATCGAATGGCAGCTGCATCGCCTTCTCGTCTATCTCCATCCCTGATGGCAACTACGAAATCTACACCATGAATGCCGACGGCTCAGACTGGACGCAGCTCACAGACAACGATGTACCCGACTACGCACCCTCTTGGTAGTCGGATACCAGTGCGAAGACACCTGCAGACTCCATTTCCGGGAAGATGAGACTTGGGGACCGTGGGGCGCGTGGTCCAGTAACCGCCCCAAGTACGCAGTGTCGAAGATACGCGCCGTCCTACAGGGCGCCGAGCTGGCGCTCGAAGTGGGCACGACCGACGGCATCGAGACCGTCCGGTCCCTCCTCGTTGAGCCAGCAGAGGGACTGCACGCAGGAGCGGTAGCGGGTCAGGCGGATTAGGCGCTCGATCACCGGCAGAGCCCAATCCAGAGCCGCCTGATCCCCCTCGAAGGTGAGAGCCAGGAAGCGCTGCACGTCGTCAAACGGCCAGTCGGCATAGGTAATCGTAGAGGCCACGTCGGCTAGGCCCGACGTGATACGTGCTTCCCCCCAGTCAATGAGGGCTACGTCGCCGTTTTGCTTCAGCATCACGTTGTCGAAGGCCAGATCGCCATGGGTCAGGGCCGCTTCGGCAGTGGGGATCTGTGTCGCCAGCGCGGACAGCCGGCCGGCGTAGGCCGCGTAGTGAGCGCGCACCCGGGTGAGGTGGGGCCGGTCTGCCACGGGCAGTCCGGCCCAGGACGCGTCGTCCTGGAGGACGCCTCCAGGACGCGTCGTCCTGGAGGACGGCGCGGAAGTGGCGATGGAGCCGGTCAGCCATGGCGGCGCCGATCGCGGGCCTGTCATCCGGGAGATCGGGAATGTGCGGCAAGGGCAGCGCGTGGAGAGTGCGCAATGCCGCTGCCAGG
>JAFGNI010000401.1 GCA_016927095.1 Anaerolineae bacterium
TAGACAATGGAGTGGATCTGGCCCTGGACCTGATCGCTGCCCAACTGGGTCTTCGTCTGGCTGGTGAACTGCGGATCGCGCATGCTGAGGTTCAGCACAACGGTGATGCCGGCAGAGGTGTCCCGCCCGGTGATCTCGTCGCCTTTCTGCAGTAGCTTCTTCTCACTGGCGAAGACGTTGATCGCCTTGGTGAGTGCCGAGCGGAAGCCGGCAACGTGGCGCCCGCCGTCCGGCGTGGGAATGGTGTTGACGAAGGAGATGATCTCCTCGTCGTCTTGGTCGTGGTACTGGAGCACGATCTCGACGCGGGTGTCATCTTCCGCCTCGCCCTTGATGACAATGGGTTCGTGGATCGTCTGGCGGTCCTGGTTCAGGTAGCCGACGTACTCGACGATACCACCCTTGTACTGGTAGGTGCGCTCCTTGTCGATGTCGCGCTCGTCGAGGATGTGCACGGTCAGGCCGGGGACCAAGAACGCCACCGTCTGCAGGCGCCGCGCCAAGGTGCTGAAGTCGAAGTTCGTCACATCCAGGAACTCGTCGTTGGGGACAAACGAGACTGAGCTGCCCGTGCCGATGTTGCGGTCGTGGTATTGGCGGATGGCGGTCTTGTCGCCACGCTCGCCAACGACGCCCACCTTCTTCCGCGTCTTGGGATCCAGAATCTCGACATCGGTAACGGGCAGGCCACGCTCGTGCCGCTGGTGGTAGATGACGCCATCGCGCAGCACCTCGACTTCTACCCAGCTGGAAAGGGCATTGGTGGCCTTGATGCCGACGCCATGCAGGCCACCAGAGGTGGAGTAGGAACCCTCCTCGAATTTGCCGCCGGCGTGCAGTTCAGTGAAGGCGATTTCCAGGGCAGATCTGTTCTTCTCGGGATGGATTCCCACAGGAAAGCCGCGCCCGTTGTCGGTGATGGTAATGCTACCGTCTTTGTGAAGTACAACGTCGATCTCGCTGCAGGCGCCAGCCAGCGCCTCGTCGACGGAGTTGTCGATGACCTCGATCGCCAGGTGATGGAGCGCCGACTCACCCTTGCCACCCACATACATACCCGGGCGACGCTGGATGTTCTCCGGGTAATCCAGCACCTGGATAGAGGCTGCATCGTAAACCGCTGCTTTTTTTGTCATACGCACCTCGCATACACGCGTTCGAGGGTAGGTGGCTTTCCTACCGCTCGCGGCCTCCCCGAGTCTGTGGGTGCCGTGCGCCTTGTGATGCTCTCCTGGTTGGCTATCAGACCTGGCACCTCCGGCGAGCTACGGCATCTCGCTACACCGACGAGAGACACAAGATCGGGGCGAAGGAACGCTTGCGCTCCACAATATCCTGCATTCGCAGGGGAAATAGCGCCAAAGGTGTTGGCACAGACTGGGATTTGAACAGCTACAAGCTCGACGCGAAGAGTATAGCACACGTTGCCTTGGTCGTCAAAAACCTGTGGCTTCGCGACGCGCACCTAATGACCCCAGTCTCATTATATAGAATATTCGTTCTATTGTCAATAGTACCACGACCACCCCAAACTGTGTATACTGTGCGCGAGTTCCTTGGCGCAACCAATGTGGGAGGCATCTATGAGCCGCGTCCGTATCGCGATGGCACAGTACAACTTCGTTGTGGGCGACATTGACGGCAACGTTGAGAGGATCCGGAACGGGCTGAGACAGGCCCGCGAAATCGGTGCGGATATTGTGCTCTTCCCGGAGTTGGCGGTGCCTGGGTATCCGCCGGAGGATCTGCTACTCAAGCCCGCATTTCTGCAGGCGAATCTGGATGCTGCGCGGTCGCTTGTGCCCGAGACCCAGGGCCTGACGGCTGTGGTAGGCTTTGCCGACGTGGATGACGACGTGTACAACGCGGCGGCGATCATCCACGACGGGCAGTGGCTGCACACGACGCACAAGCAGTATCTCCCCAACTACGGCGTCTTTGACGAGGATCGCTATTTCCGTGCCGGTGAGAACGTCCACGTCCTGCGAAGTGGCGCTCTCACCTTCGGAGTCAGCATCTGTGAGGACATCTGGTACCCTGCCGGTCCGCCGGAGGTGCAGGCGTTGCAGGGCGGGGCGCGACTTCTGATCAACATATCAGCGTCGCCCTATCACGCCGGGAAAGGCACCACACGCGAGCAGATGTTGCGTACGCGGGCGGCAGACAGCGCAGCGGTGGTGGCTTTCTGCAACCTGGTGGGCGGGCAAGATGAACTTATCTTCGATGGGGGTAGCGTCATCGTCGACGAGCGGGGTGAGGTGCTGGCACGAGGGGCGCAGTTTAGGGAGGACTTCGTCGTCGCCGACATCGACGCTGCGGCGATCTTCCGCTGGCGGCTCCACGATCCGCGCCTCCGCAAGACAACCACGCGGGGTTTGCCGAGTGTTGAGCTCCCTGCCATCGTGGCGAAACGCGCTGCCCCGCTTGAGCTGCCAGCGCATATGATCGAGCCCCTGCCGCGGCTCGACGAGGTCTATCAAGCGCTGGTCTTGGGTACGCGGGACTACGTGCGCAAGAATGGCTTCGAGAAGGTCGTCATCGGTCTGTCGGGTGGGATTGACTCCAGCCTGGTTGCGTGCATCGCCGCCGATGCTTTGGGGCCGGAAAACGTGACCGGTGTCTCGATGCCGTCGCGCTACACGGCGGCTATGAGCAACGATGACGCAGCAACGCTGGCAGACAACCTAGGCATTGGTTACATGGTGATCCCGATCGAGCCGGTCTTCGAGGCGTATCTCGATGCGCTAGCCCCCTCCTTTCAGGGGTATGATAGGGACGTCACGGAGGAGAACATCCAGGCCCGGATCCGGGGCAACTACCTGATGGCCCTCTCGAACAAGTTCGGGTGGATGGTCCTCACGACGGGTAACAAGAGCGAAATGAGCGTGGGCTACGCCACTCTCTATGGGGACATGGCCGGCGGCTACGCCGTCATCAAGGACGTGCTCAAGGAGCTCGTCTATGAGCTCTCGCGTTGGCGCAA
>JAFGNI010000402.1 GCA_016927095.1 Anaerolineae bacterium
ACCCGTCCAGGCAATGTCGGCATCCGTGGGCAGGGGTTCGCCCTCCCTCGTCCACCAGTTCCTCACCTGTCGCTGGTAGATAATGGGAACCTCCACGGTGCGACCATCCGCATAGTGAAGGACATAATCTCCGATCCGAGTATCCTGGTCAGTCTCCCCGACAGCGCCGTGTAGGAAGTGCAGCCTGCGGCCTTGGTGATTGACTTTGATCCCCTCGACAACTGAGGGGAAATCGCGTCCTTTCGCTGGGGTCGTTGCCTGGCCTGCCAGCTGGATGACCCCACGCATATCAAAGGCTGCCTCAGCAAAGACCTGGACGCCCTGAGGCAAGGCTGCCAGGTTGCCCCCTGGCACACCAACCCAATCCTCGTCCAGAGAGGCTGTGTAGTATGCTGTCAGATCGATCAGATCTCGATTGGCTTGCCGGCTTCTCTCTACGATTGCGTGCTTGCTCTGCATCAACTTTCTCCTGACATATTGGACATATTGGTTATGAGGCAACGAGGACCTGGGGTCCCTGGGCCCGGATGGCCTCCACATCGTCGTGGCGCGCAGCGGCATCCGTGATGAGAGTATGCATCACGGATAGCGGGGCAAGAGTGTAGAGGGAGACTCTATTGATCTTGGTGTGGTCGGAGATAACGATCAGCTGCCCCCCGGCATCAATCATCTTGCGCTTGGTCGCGGCGACAGCCGGGTCGGTGACGGTCAGTCCCACGTCGATAGAGATGCCATCCATACCCATGATGACCTTCGCCGTGCGGAAGCGTCCGATCGTGTCGAGAGCCACCTCGCCCAGCAGCGTCACAAAGCCCCGGTCAAGGAGCCCTCCGGTGACGTAGATCTGCGCATCCGGGATAGCCATGAGATCGGGCAACAGGGCAATGCCGTTGGTGACGATCGTCAGCCCGCGCTTCGCTCCCAATTGGCGAACGACGTAGACCGTGGTGCTGCCGCCATCAATCATCAGCGCATCTCCGTCGTCCACCAAGGCCGCGGCGACGCGGCCAATCGCCTCCTTCTCCGCCTGCAGATGCTGCTGCCGGGCCTCCAGAGGCAGCTTGGCGGCGATCAGCCGCCCGCCAAGCCCGTCGGCGAGGATGGCCCCACCGTGAGTACGCTTGAGGATGCCCCGTGCTTCGAGTTCGTTGAGATCGCTTCGTATGCTGGACGGACTCATACCGAACTCGTCAGCCAAGTCATTGACGTAGACGGCTTGACCAGACATCACCCTCTCGGCAATGGCTTTCTGGCGCTCTGCGCGGAACATTTTGCCGGGTCGATGTTCCATTTGTGCTCATTTCATCTCATATTCTCACGCTTTAATCATTATACGACAGCAAATGGGCGTTGTCAACCTTCCGCGCTTGCCGTTCTCCGAGATATGCCTGTGGCAGGACAAGACGAATGACGTAGACCGAGACGCGACGCCAGGCCGATGCGCTCGCCAGCCGCCGGCATATCATGGACCATGCGCCATAGGCGAAAGCACGCCCTGGGCGCACGGTGTGGGAGGATAACACATGGGAAGTGTGACCGTGGAGCATGTGTTTCTCGCTGTGATTGTCGCCCTGCTGGTCTGGATCACCGGCGGGCGGATTGTGATGGGGCTGATGGCGCTGACGAGAGAGAGCGAGCGCCGCTACGATGTCCCGGCGCTGTTCGGCCAGGCCGCCCGCGCTATGGCCAAGCAGTTGCCCGAGCAGGAGGTTGAGGAGTTGGCCGGCCTGCTAGATGATCTTCAGAAACAGACCACCCCAACGACGTACGAGGCCCTGCTTCTCACATTGCAGGCGCGCATCAACGACCGGCTCGCAACGAGCCGCCGCGTCTAGGTCCACGCCGTGAGCAAACGCAAGCTCAAGCGCCAGCTCAACCTGGCGCAGGTCATTATGCTTGGCACGGCGGGGACCCTCGCCGCTGAGATCTTCGTCCTGACGGGTCACGCTGCGGGCATGGCCGGTCCAGCTGCCGTCCTCGCCTTCTTGGTCGGCGGGCTGCTCACCTACAGCGTGGCCCTCAACTACTGCGAGCTGGCTACCGCCTACCCCGTCGCGGGCGGCGCCATGAGCTACGTTCGTGAAGGCTTCGGCAACGGCATCCTCTCGTATCTGGTTGGCTCGATGGATGCGATGTCGAGCACGTTCTACGCGGCTCTCTCGGCCGTAGGCTTTGCCTACTCCCTAAAGGTCTTCCTGCCCGAGCTACCCATCGTGCCGACAGCCGGCGTGGTCATCGGCCTCTTCGGTCTGCTCAACGTGGTCGGCGTCACCAAGGTCGGGAACCTGCAGGTCGTCTTGGGTGCGGTGCTGCTGGCGGTCTTTGGCATCTACATCGTCGCCGGCCTTGCCGGCCGGCAAGGCTTCTCGATGACGGTCTTCCTCTCCGGTCGCGAGCTCTTGGCCGGGGGCGGCTTTTGGCTCCCCTTCACCCAGGTCCTGGCCACGATCTCGCTGGTCTACAACGCCTATGTGGGCTTCGAGGTCATCGCGGACGATGCCGAGGAGGTGCAACACCCCAACCGCACGATCCCCGTCGGCATCTTGGTGAGCCTGACCCTCTGTATGGTTATCTACGTGCTGGTCGGCCTGGTCACGATCGGCACGGTGCCCTGGCGACAGCTTGCCGGTTCTGAAACGGCGCTGACCGACGCTGTGCGGCAGTTCCTGCCCGCCTGGGGTGTGCCGATGATGGGCGTAGCCGGTATGATCGCCACCTTGACCTCGATCAACACCGCGATGCTGAGCGCCACGCGTGAGGCCTTCACGCTGAGCCGCGATGGCGTCTGGCCCCGCGTTCTGGCCAAGCTTAGCCGCTATCGTACGCCCTACGTGTCCATCCTGGGTGTTGCTCTGGTCAGCATCCTGGTCGCGATCATCGGCTTGGTTGATCTGCTGAGCTACATCTCAAGCGTCGGCTATCTCTTCGTGCTCTTCTGGGGCAGCCTAGCGATGATCCGGCTGCGCAAACGCGACCCCGATATCCAGCGTCCCTTCCGCGCGCCCCTTTTCCCGGCTACGGCCTACGTCGCCGCTGCCAGCTCAATCCTTATTGTTGCGTTTGCCGACTGGCGGGCCTTGGCGTTCGGCTCGAGCGTGGTGGTCGCGCTCACCATCACCTACTACGTCGCCCCGCGGCTGACCCAACACCTCGTCACGCAGGTCGAGACGGTGCTGCCCGACCGGGACCTGATCCTGGTGGCCGCATCGAAGCCGCGGACGGCCCGGAGTTTGGTGCACCTGGCGTCGATCATCGCGCAAGCGAGCGAAGACACCTATATCTGCGTCGTGGCCGTCCAGTCGGTTGCAAAGCAGTTGGCTTCACTGAGTGCCCACCGCGTGCCGAAGCGCTTGGGCGTTCACGAGCGCGCGCTTCTGGACTACGCGGCGGACAGTGCGCGGGAGCGAAATGTCGCGCTCTACAGCAAGTCGCGATCCGCCACGAGCGTGGCTCGGGGTCTCCTGGATGAAGCGAGGGAGCGTAACGACCGGGTGAAGCTGATGCTGGTCGGGTGGCCTGGCCCTCTGGATGGGAGGATGTTGATCGAGAACCCGGTCAAGGCGCTGCTCCGCAAGGCCCGCACCAACGTCGTGGCTCTCCTGGACCGTGGGCTCCTTCATGTCGACCAGATCCTCGTGCCCGTGGGCGGCGGGCCACACTCGCGGCTGGCGCTCCGGCTAGCCTACGAGATCGGTGCGGCTGAATCCGCAACGGTGACCGCGCTGCGGATCGTGCCGCCAGACACCGATCAGGAGGAGCTGGAGGATCAGCAAGGGGTGCTCGAGGAGACGATCGAGGAGGTGTTGGGCAGTGTCCCACCCAGCTTCCGTCCACAGATCGTTGCGGCAGCGTCGGTACCTGAAGGCATCGTTGCCGAGAGCGAGCGTCAGGCCTATGACCTGGTCGTGATCGGGGCCTCAGAGGAGTGGGCATGGCGTACACGGCTCTTCGGCTCCGTCGTGGACTGGATCGGGGGTGTGGTGCCGTGCTCAGTGCTCTTCTGCCGCCGGTACGAGCCGGTGATGATCGCGTGGCTCCGGCGGCGGATGAAGGCGCTTGACCGGACCTATGCCTACGAGCCGAATGGGGGCCGGATCGGCCTCCCGGATCTGTCCGCCGCCACGGCAGGCGCGGCGGGCGGCAATGGTGCAGGGGCGGTGCGATCTAGACCATCGCCGCAGCCGGCGCAGCTCGAAGACCGATCGCCGAGCGCACAGCTCGCGAAGCTTATTCTCGAAGCCGGCAGCTCCGGCGACGAGGACGAATATGGGCTCGGCGGCTTCCGGCACGAGCTGGCACAAGTACTGCGTGCCCGCAGCGCCGCCATCAGCGAAGAGGACGTCGGCACGGCTCTTGAGGTCGCGGCGCACAGTATCCTCCACCCAGCCATGGAGGACGAGGACTGAGCGGCGTGACAAGCCCTCGCCCACTTACGCTCTGGCTAGTCTTCGCGCGGTCGGACCGAGATCAACTCGAGGCCAAGGTCGCGGAGCTTGGCCAGTAGGCCGTAGAGGGCGGCCTGGTCGACGACATCGCCGACCAGGACCGTCTCCTCCGGGGTGTGGGTGAGAGTCAGATCGCCGAACCAGTCGGACCAGTGGTCGTCGATTCGGCCCCTGACGCGGATCTCAACCGTCGTCATCGATAGGTCCGTCTTCGGTACCTGCGGTCGCCTCACTCCTGAGGGGCAGCGTCGGCCGCCCTGCGTGCCCTCTCGCGGCGATCGAGCACGCTGGGGTAGAAGGTGAAAAAAGCCATGCCAACCAGGCTGATCCAACCGGTCCAGTCGCCAAGACGATTGAAGATCGTGCGTCCCGCGCCCAACGGGACATCTGCGACGAGGGCGAAGGCCTCGCCTTCAGGGGCACCGGAGCGCTTGGCCAGGACGCGTCCGTAGGGGTCGGCAATGGCCGAAGAGAAGGCGACGTCGGCCTTGACCGTCGGCACCCGGTTCTCGAGGGCGCGGAATAGGGTCTGCACGTAGAACATCTTCTCGAAGCCGGGGATGAAAGTCTCAAGCGTCGAGACGGTAAGGAGTTGGGCTCCCTTGCCCACGAGGATCCGTGCGGAGTCCGTGAAGTTGGCATCGTGGCAGATAAGGGCACCGAAGCGGCCCAGGGCGGTGTTGTAGATCGGGTAGACGCCGCCGTCGGGGTCGACACCCTCGCCGGGCGGGATGTGGCTCTTGCCGGAGATCGCCAGGAACTCGCCGACCGGCGTGAGCAAGACGGCCGCGTTCCGGTACTCGGTCTTGCTCCCATAGCCGATGACCAGATGCGCGTTGGACTCGGCTGCCAGGGCACGAAGCTCTTCTGTGTGTTCGACCTGGGGATCGAAGCCAATCGACAGCTCGGGCCAGACGACCAGTTGGGCCCCCTGTGCTGCAGCGGCGCGGGTTTGGGCGACTAGGGCGTCGAACCGCGCCAACTCCGGTTCGTCGTCCCAGGTGCCCGGGGTGCGGTAGCCGCTCTGTACAGCCGCCACGCGCACCGTGGCTGCGCCTGCCGGCGCCGTAGCGAGCAGCACGAGACTGAGCACGATCCAGCCGGCAAGGACACCGCCGGCGATGGCAAGCCAGCGGCGGCTGTCGCGCGCCTCTATGGTGGGCGTCTCGCCCCAGACCCAGCGCCTGTCGAAGAGGGTGATGGCGCCCTGCGCCAGCGCGTGGTTGACGAGTACAACCAGTAGGCTCAGGCCGTAGACGCCGAAGATCGAGACCGGTTGGATCAGCCAGGGCTGGGTGTGCAGTGTGTGGCCGATGAGCCCGTGGGTGCGGACAAGGGGGATCCAGCGGCGGATCATCTCGAATCCAACCCAGCTGGCGATGCCCTCGAGGACGAACCACCGGTAGTTGGTCTGCTCGTGGAAGCGCCGTGTCGCCTTGCCGGTCGCGAGATCCAGCGCAGCTACGGCGACGGGGATCATCTGGAGGAACCAGGTCTGGGGATTGAGGCCGAAGAGCAGCGTGACGAACCACAAGACCCACAAGTCGATGCCAAGAATCTTAGCCAGCGCCGTCCAATTGTTGGGCATCACCCGGTACTGGGCGAGCAACATCGGCACCAGGCAGATGAAGCCCAGGGGCCAGATATTGAAGGGCGGGAAGGCCAGGATCAACATGCCTGTGGTCACCAGGCTGAGACCCGCGCCGGTCGCGACCCGGGCCGTCACCGATACGTGAGCCGCGCTTTCGGCTCGATAGGCTACTGCTGTGGTCATGGGATACCTCCTGTTTGTGTATGCCAGTTGACATCAGCAGCCTCAGTGTAGCGGCTGAGCGGCGGTGTGTCACCACCCATCGCGGGTGGTCCGCGGGCGATTGCGGATGGGTGACTGCCGGGTGAGGCAGGTCTCTCGGGCACGCGTTGTCACGCGCCAACTACAGCGCCCAAGGCCCAAGCCCGAGCAGACTCGGGCCGAAGGTCCTTGGGCGCTCACGTCCCCGCGAGGGCCGCTAGGGGATCAGGCGCAGCGACCTGGCCTTGGCGACGGCCTGGCGACGGGTGCCCACAGCGAGCTTGCCGTAGATGTTCTTGAGGTGAGTCTTGACGGTGTTGACGGAGACGTGGAGAGCCAGGGCGATCTCCTGGTTGGTATGGCCGCCGGCCAGGACACGCATGACATCGAGCTCGCGGTCGCTCAGCGGCTCGATGAGGTGTGACACTGGTCCGGCAGAAGCCTCCGAAACGCCAGCAGACACCGTCGTTGCCGAATATGTCGGGCTGGCCTCGTCGGGTGCGAGGCCCCGATCCTGGGTCGGGGCAAAGGCCCCTAGGAGGCGGGCAACGTAGGCCCGGCTGGGACTCTCGAGGTTCGCAGCAGCCCAGTCTGGACGGTGGCCGGCTGACAGCTGAGCGCTGAGCGCTGCCAGCTTCTCCGCCAT
>JAFGNI010000403.1 GCA_016927095.1 Anaerolineae bacterium
AAGTTACCCACACTCCCGAGGTTGCTCTGAATGTCACCGACCTCGATCGCGCCGGCGCCGATCCAACTCGCGTTGCAGTCGACCTGGCCCGCCGCCACCGGGATGCCCGGCACGAGGCCCGTCGCGACCGCTGCTTCTGGCGTCACCTCGCCCACAATCTCCTCGCAACGGAAGATCTCAGGAAGGAGGTCCGGATCGATACCGATCTCGGCTAGCATCCCCTCGTCGAAGCGGCCCTCACGCAGGTTGTAGGCCACCCCGTAGAAGGCGGCGCTGGAGTAGTGCAGCGTCGGTCGTCCCGTCAGCTTCAGCGTGATAAAGCCGTCGATCGTCAGCGCTTTCTCGACCTCGGCGAAACTCTCCGGACGGTGCCGCTTCTCCCACAGGAGGTTGACCAGCGCCGGATGATCCTCGAGGCGATAGCCAGAAAGCTGAAAGATACGCTCCTCCCCGAGGGTCTCCTTCAACCACGCGACCTCCGGGGTCGCACGCCGGTCCATCAGGTTGTAAGCGTGGTGCACCGGCGTCGCGTTTGCATCGACCATCACCAGGGAGGGCAGCGCCGACGAAGCCGCGATGCCCCGCACCTCACTCGGTTGGGCCCCAGCCTCGACGATGACGGCTCGGATCAGACGACAAGCGATCTCCCAATAGAGTCCGGCATCGTGCTCCGACCAGCCCGGATGCTCGTGGATCAGGGGATACTCCTCAAGAGCAAATCCCCGGACCTCACCCTGCGTATCAATCAAGCAGGCCTTGGCGCCCCCCGTGCCGTAGTCTATGCCCAGATAGTAGTCTGCCATAGCGTCTCCTTGTGGTTCGCGTCGTCTCAGGCCTCGCCCGCAGCAGCCAGCAACCGCCGCGCGTTGCCCACGTCGGTGACCAGCACATCGATCAGGCGCCCACGCAGCGCGGCGCGGATCACCTCGAGCTTTTCCTGGCCTCCTGCGACGCCGATGACGCACAGGATATCGACCAACTGCCCTAGCGTCAGACCTATGATCCGCTCGTCGATCTCGTGGGACACCGCCTGACCTTCAGCGTCGTAGAAGCGCAGGCCGATGTCACCAACAGCGCCAAGGGCAGCTAGCTCGTCAACCGTATCCTCGTCTAGGATGCGCGACTGTCGCACCACCGATCCTGGGGTCGGGTGTCCAATGCCCACTAGGGCGATGCCGGCCCTGGCCGCGAGGGCGAGCGTCTCGGCGATCTGCGAATCGGAGAGGCGTGCATCGCGCACCGCGACACTGGACACGATGCCGGGCGCAGCCAGGATGCGGGCCTTAGCCCCCAGGGCCCGCGCCGTCCGGTGGACGAGGTCTACGCCATAGACGTCGGCCTCGGGGTGGCCCAGTCCCCCCAGCGCCTGGACGACGCGCGCCTCGGGCTAGTCCTGGGGGCTAAGGGCGTCGACAACGGATAGCGGCGTACTCCCCACGTCAACGCAAGCACCTGTTGCCGCGAAGGTCGCGCACCAAGCATTCGGTAGCGGTCGCGCCCAGGACATCGCAGATCGCAGCTGGATCTCCGTCTACGGAGTCCGCGATGAGCACCTCGTCAATGCCGGTGACACCCATCCTTAATACTCACAACGGATCGGCGTTGCGCCAGATGGCCCCAAACGCCTCATAGGGCGCAGAACCCGAGCCAGCCAATGCACACAGCCTACTTCGCCTTCGCGATGCGGACCGGCGTGCCTTGCTTCGTGCCGCGGAGTTGGGTCGCGTCGTCGGTCACCTTGCCGAGGATATTGACCGGGCTGTAGGCCTGTGGGCGCGGGCCGCTGCTTGCCGGCGTCGGGCCGTAGAAGATGCAGAAGGCATGGCCCATCGGCCAGTAGCCGAGAGTGCCTACGTCTACCTGCGCCCTGGCATCCGCAGCCTGTTCGGCCTGGACAGGGATCTCGAAGTAGACCTCATCCCCCCAGACGCTGACCTCTGCCTGGACCGGCAGCGCATCCCACACCTGCGTCGCCGTGGCGCTGTCGTTTAGCTCCGCCGTCAATCGCGTCCCGCCCACCGTGATCACGATCCTGCGCATCGGCCCCCTCCTTGTCGGTGTGTGTCCCAGCTCTGATATCAGTATAGGGTCAGCGCCCGTGCCCGTCAAAAGCGCTAGCCCCGCTGCCCTTCCGTCGTGTTTTCACGATCCCACCGCTCCGTTCAGCGAGTCTGTGCAGCGATGAACAACTGTGCTACACTGAAGAGAGGAGGGCAGACATGGCAATCCTGTCTGAGGATACGCACCCCGAGATCGAGGCGCGCATGGTCGAGGCCTGGCGAGCGATGACGCCCAATGAGAAGTTCGGCCAGGTCTTCGCGATGCGTGAGACGGTGATGGCGATGGCGATGGCCGGATTGAGGTCGCGCCACCCGGAGGAGAGCGACGCCAGACTCCGCCGTCGCCTCGCCGCCATTCTCGTAGGCGAAGACCTTGCGAACCGCGCCTATGGGCCCCTAGAGGCATCGGATGAATCAGAGCCCCACTGACGTCACACTGCTGATTGCGCGGATCCTTGAGGTGCTGAAGATACCGTACGCGATTGGCGGGTCACTGGCGAGCGCAACCCACGGCGCTGCTCGCGCCACAACCGATGTGGACATCGTTGCGGCGCTCGATCAAGACCACGTGACACCCCTCCTGAGACGCGTGCAGGACGAGTTCTACGCCGATGAGGGCATGATACGGGAAGCCGTGCACCGACACGCCTCCTTCAACATACTTCACTTGGCTACGATGTTCAAAGTTGACGTCTTCATCGCCGGCGCGCGTTCGTTTGATGCCGCGCAGCTTCAGCGGCGCCAACGTGTGCGGATCGGCGAGACGCCGGGCGAATTGGCATACGTGATAACCCCGGAGGATACCATCTTGGCGAAGCTGGACTGGTACCGTAAGGGGCAGGAGGTCTCCGATCGCCAGTGGCGTGACGTGCTGGGCGTAATCCGGGTACAGGAAGGCCGGTTGGACTGGGCCTACCTGGAGGGCATGGCCGAGACGCTTGGTGTGGCTGACCTACTTCATCGGGCGAGGTCACAGGCTGTGATAGACGCGGGGCGATGACCGTACATAAGCAGAGGCCTGCCACCGAAGTGTAGCCAGCCCCTCTATCGCCCGTAGCGGACATCAGTCCACGGGCTTCGGCCAACAGCTTACCGCCGCCGACCTCCGTCGACCTCATTCATACCGGCTGAACCGCCAGACGCCAAGGCCCATCAACAGAATGGAGAAGCCCAGCAGAATCCCCACATGCGGCAGCACAGCGACGAGGCCAGCACCGCGAACGAGGATATCAGTGTACGCCCGCATCGCCCACGTCGACGGCAGAACCTGTACCACCTGTCTGTAGAGCGGTGGTGTGATCTCCAGCGGGAACCAAGCGCCACCCAACGCCGCCATCGCCATCGACATGCCCACAACCACGCTGCTGGCCTGGCCCTGCGTGCTGACAGCGGTCGCCAGCAGAGTACCCAGGCTCACCGTCGCCAGCGCGAAGGCGAAGGAGACCGCTGCGACGGCCAAGGGCTGCCGGTCCCAGCCAACGTCGAAGAGCAGGGCTCCCACGCCCAGGAGCAGCGCCATCTGGACCAGGCCCAGTAGCAGTCGGGCCACCAGTTTGCCTCCCAGGATCGTGCCCCGCCTGGCCGGCATGACGAGCATCCGTCTGAGCGTGCCGTTCAGACGTTCAGCAACCAGGGCCTCAGCCGCGCCCAGGAGCGTGATCTGCACCCAGGTGACGATCTGACCAGCCGACGCTTGCTCAGCCCCCGTAGCGAAATCGCGGGACTCGGCGATGCGCACGCCTTCCGGCCACCGGACTTCGGGTATCGCCGGCGGGTCCGCTGTCGCCGCCAATGTCGCCTCCAGCACCTCCACAAAGAAGCCCTGCGCTTCGGCCTCGGTCGTCACAACGTCCGCCTTGCGCGCTTGTTCGACGCCCATGTCAGCGACCAGTGCTGCCCCCCCGACCCGCCCCCGGGCCGCCATCAGGGCCTGCTCGACCGCCGGGGACGCGCTGTTGTTGGGGAGCGTGTGCAGCACCACGGTCGGTGTACCCCCGGCCAACAGGGTCTCGCTGAAGTCGGCGGGGATCGCCAGGCCATAGCTCTCCGCCGGTATGGCCTCCACTCGCTCGGGCGCCAGATTGGCCTCCTCGAGCGCGCCCAACAGCGCGTCGACCAGGTCGCCGGTATCCGAGGTCTGCACGTAGATCGGGATCGTGACCTCCTCGACGGGGTCATCACTTGGGCCCATCATGCCACCCAGCCCAGCACCTACCGCGAAGGTGAACAGCAGCGGCAGCAGAACATAGAAGACCAACGAGATGGGGCTGCTAAACTCGTTCTGGAACTCGGTTCGCACGAGGGCCACCCACCTTCGCAACGAAGTGAGGATCGTCATCGCCGCCCCTCTCAGTCGAACTGGCGCCGGAACCCTACCAGCGCCACAGCGTAGTAGATGACCGTCAACGCCAGCACCCCACCCAACCGCGGCAGGACCTCGATCAAGTCCCTGCCGAGCTGGAGACGGGAGAAGATCTCGATGCCCCACGCGTTAGGCGTCACCAGGCTGATCCGCTGCAGCCAGAGTGGGAGATTGGAGCGTGGCAGGAAGCTGCCGGACACCGCCGAACCGACCAGCGTGACGGCGGTGCCGATGGCACCGGCTTGACCCGGCGTGCGGGCCCAGGCGGAGATGAGCGCGCCCACACTGGAGGCGCAGATAACGAGAGCTAGGATACTCACCAGCACCGCCGGCACCGCGCCCCAATAAGCGCCGGCAAGGGACGTGGCGCCCCAAAGGAGCAGCATCTGCAATAGCCCCGTCAGCACGATCCCAGCCATCTTGCCCAGCAGAACGGTCAGCGGCGTCAACGGCGCGGTGAGAAGGCGAGGCAGCGTGCCCAGGCTTCGTTCAGCAAGGAGCGTCCGCCCACCGGAGGTGACGGCGAACATCAGGAAGAGCACAGCCATGCTAGCTGCAGTGTAGCTGATCCAGCTGAAGCTCTGACCGGTCTGCGAGACGATCTCAACTTCAATGGGAAGCGCGGCAGAGACCTCAGCACCGGCACCAAAGCTATCCTGCGCATCCACAAGCTGCGAGGCAACGATGTCGTCGCGGTCGACCATCTGCCCCGAAGGAGTCTGCGTCTGGACCAGACGCCCCACAACAGTGGAGATCCCCTGGACCTGCAGGTTCATGATCTCGATCCCCTGCTTGACCACGCTCTTGACGACGCTCACACTCAGGCGCCAGTCCGGGCTTGCATAGATCTCGACGATAACGGGATCAGCAGGTCGGCTCTGCGCCTCCACGAAGGCCCGCGCGATGGCGTCCTCTTGGGCGCGCGTCAACTCCGCATCCGGGCTCAGAGTGAGCAGGTCGAGACCCAGACGCTCCTCAACGAGGCCCGCCATGGGCAGCACGCGATCTCCAAAGCCCTCAGGGATGATCACCAGCGCTGCGACCTGGTCCGCCTCAACCCGGGATCGGGCCGCTGCCTCATCTGAGACCCGCTCCAACGCAATGAGGGTTTCCACATCCTCCACCTCAAAGACGTCCAGGAACATCGCCGAGAACTCACTCTGATCCCGATCCAGCAGCAACACCGGGATACCGGCTAGAGGCGTGTCGCCCTCGCCGCCGAAGGCCGCACCAATCACTAAGGTCAGCACCAGCGGCGTGACCAGCATCGTGACGATCGCGCCGACATCGCGGAAGGCCAGCTTCACTTCCTTCCAAGCCAATACCCAGAGCCGTCTCATGCCCGTTCCCCCTTGCCGACCATTGGGTCAGTCACGCAGCGCCCGCCCGGTCAGGTGCAGGAAGACGGTTTCGAGGTTCGGCTCCTGGATCTCGATCGTGCGGATGCTGAGGCCCAGGTCGGAAGCTGCGCCGACCACGACGGGTAGGACGGCTTCCGCTGAGTCCGCGTTGACGATCAGTTCCCCGTCGTTGCTCGTCGCCTGGTGCACCGCCGGCACGGACCCAATCCGCTCAGCTAGCTCGGCCCCGCCTGTCGACTGCGTCAACTGGAATACCAGGGTCTCGTGCTCGCCCACAAGCTGCGTGAGCTCGTTCAGTGTCCCGATGGCAATCAGCCGGCCTTGGTCCATGATGCCGATCCGGTCACTGAGCTCCTGCGCCTCTTCCATGTAGTGGGTGGTGTAGAGGACTGTGGTCCCATTGTAGGCCATCCCCTTGACCCAATCCAAGATGTAGCGACGGCTCTGGGGATCGATGGCGACCGTCGGCTCATCGAGCATCACCAACGGCGGTGACCCCAACAGCCCTACCGCGAGGTTCAGCCGGCGCTTCATGCCGCCGGAGAAGGTCTTGACACGGTCCTTGGCTCGCCCGGTCAGTTCCATCAAAGCCAGCTTCTCGGCGACCTCTCGCTTGAGCTCGCTCCCGGAGAGACCGCGCATCTCGCCCCAGAAGCGCAGGTTCTCCTCTGCCGTAAGCTCCATATAGAGCGCCAGATCCTGGGGCACGACGCCTATGCGCCGCCGCACCGCCATCGCTTCTTGCTGCGTATCGTGACCGTCGATCCGGATACGACCTTCCGTCGGCGTGAGCAGCGTGCTCATCATCGAGATGGTGGTCGTCTTCCCTGCCCCGTTGGGACCCAGGAGGCTGAACATCTCGCCAGCCTGGATATCAAAGGAGACATCGTCGACGGCATTGGGCCCGTCAGGCTCATACCGCTTCACAAGTTCACGAACCTCAACCAGCGCCATGTCTCCTCCTGTCTGCTACAGCTTTCATCTCAACCTTCCGGGAAGGTAGGTACCCGTCTCGCCTCGAAAGCTGTCCGACTATCAGTCACACCACGCGCCGCAGGATCGGCGCACCTTCCCGGAAGGTTACGTCGTGATATGATACCAGCGTTCACGAGGGAACTATGGGCTATCTCTTCCTGGCCATCCTGGCCTCGTTCAGCATATCCTTGCTCATCAAGAACAACGAGACGCGCGGTGCCAACACCGAGGTCGTCCTCGCCAGCAACTACCTAACGGCAGCCGCGGTCGGTTGGCTGTTCGTGCTGATGGACGTCAGCCGCAGCCAAGGTACCAGCCTGCAGATCAGCCAGGAGACGCTGCTCCTGGGCCTCGGCGGCAGCTTGCTCTGGCCCGCTGCCTTCTACCTGCAGATGTGGGGCATCCGCCGCTATGGCGTCTCGGTAGCCGGATCCGTCGCGCGCCTCTCTTTGAGCGTCCCCGTGCTCTTTGCCCTAGCGTTCTTGGGCGAACGATTCACCCCCCTGACAACGCTAGGCATCGTTGGCGCGTTTGCCGCCTTTTGGCTCCTGAGTCCCTTCCGGAAACAAAGCGGGCCCACGCACCTAGACCGGCACGCCCTCTGGTACTTTCCTACGCTACTCCTGATCTTTGGTTGCGTGGATCTCTGGGCCAACCTTTATACGACCTGGGCACCCAGCGGCGAAAGATTCCTCTTCATGGTGATCATCTTCACGGGCGCCGGCCTGCTCGTCTGGATGGCTGTAGGCGCGCGCCGGCGTGCCGTGGATCCTGCCTCTTTCCGGCGAGGACTGGTGCTCGGCGTGCCCAACTTCTTCTCGACCTACTTCCTGATGGAGAGCCTCCGATCCCCCAGTCTGCAGGGGCACTCCGCCATTGTCTACGCCGTCTACTCTGCGATGGGCGTCGTGCTGGCGTTTCTAGCCGGCCGGCTGATCTGGCGTGAGGAGCTGACGGGCCGCAACCAGCTGGGTGTGGTGCTGGCGGTGGTCGCCGTGGTGCTGCTCAACGTCCGCTAAGATGATAGGGGAATCGGAGGTGGGCCCCCGCATCACACTGGCTAGCGGCCTAGCCGATAGCACGCAGGGGCGGCTCAGCTAGCCGCCCTTCAAGCCGGAAAGCAGGTCCGGCCCGGCGGCGCAGCCGGTCCACCCTATTCAGCCACGCCGGGCAGCAGATCCGCGCCGACCAGACCAACGGACATGATGGTCTCATTGTCCATCTCGACGACCTCCGCCTCGATCTTTCCCGAGGAGAGCTGCTGCAAGGCATCTTGGAACGCCTGCACCTGATCCGCCACAAAGCGCACCACAATGGTCACGTCGCCGGCGAAGTCCTCGTCCAGCGTCTCCCCGTGGAGCTCCTCGATCAGCAGCCGCACGCGCTCAAAGAGGTTGTAGGGCACCGCCACCATGAGTGTCGCTGTAGGCACCTTCACCGCAAGCGGCAGCACCTTGAGCACCTCCCGGGTCGCGTCGCCATAGGCGCGCACCAAGCCGCCGGTGCCCAGCTTCGTGCCGCCGAAATAACGCGTGACGACCACGACGACGTCGCCAATGCCGCTGCCCTGCACGACCGCAAGGGCCGGGCGTCCCGCCGTGCCCGACGGTTCGCCATCATCGGTACAGTGTGCCGTCACGCTGCTGCCGTGCCCAATGACGAAGGCAGGCACGCTATGCGACGCATCGGCAAACTCGCCCCGCACCCGATCAATGAAGGCCCGCGCCTCTTCGACGCTGAACGCCGGTGCCGCCGACGCAATGAAGCGCGAGTTGACGACGATCATCTCGATGCGCGCCTCGCGCGCGGGGATGTAGTTCCGGGACATAACACGACCTCCAATCGAGGCCTGAGACTTGATCAACAACCACAACCTGGGCCAGCTGCCCGCCGGTGCAAGCCCCCTCACAAGACTAGGGACAGCACCTCGACGCGCGCCTCACGGTAGCGACCGGGCTCGGTAAAGGAGCTCAAGTAACCCACGAGGTCGAACTTCGGGCTGACGGTGATTTGGATCTCGGTCCAATCGACAGTCTCACGGAATTGTCCTACAAAGATGACGCGCTTCTTCAGTGACTTGGCGGGGATGTCAAAGACATAGCCATCTCCTTCGCCGCGCAGGTTCACCGGCACATACTGCGCCAGCAGGCATCGCCGCAACGCACGCCCGGCGTCGGGGAAGTGGTCGGCGTCGAGGGTGACGCGTAGCGCCACGCGGTCGAAGTCCCCTGGCGTGAACTGATCCAGGAATCCGATAAAGCACACCCCATCCGGCAGGGCCCCGCCGCCGGCCAGGGCCTGTCCCAATCGGGAGGGATCCCACGCCTTGAGCGCCATCACCGTCTCCCCAAAGAGCCCGGTGTAGCGCGACACGTTGCTCCGCGTCGTGAAGAGCACCTCCTGGGCGGAGAGCAGGTTACCAACCAGCTCCGGGTAGGCTTCCAGTAGCGATCGCATCACGAGGGCATTGGTCCAAGCCGGATCTGCGTGTGCCACCAGCGGCAGCAACCACATGCGCGCGTAAACGGGCTGCAATCGCCACTTGGTGCGCATCGTTTGCGCCAGCTCCTGAAGGTAGCCCGTGCCAGGGTGCTGCATCGTGTGCCGGGTGATGGCCTCACGCTCTTCGATGTTCGTACAGGCGCCGCATCCCAGACAACGGCCCGGTGCGCCAGTCACCCCCGGGACTCCCACCTCGCCCAGGCAATAGCCCTCGTCAACACCCGCCACGGCCTGCTCATACTGCCGGTAGAGCATCGCACCATCGACACTGCGTTTGACGAATGACAGGGCGAAATCGTAGCCCGACATCTTCTCACCCAGGAAGCCCTCGTGCCAGTAACCGTTGGCCTCCATCCACGCCTGCAGCGCCTCCCAGTAGCCCGGAGACAGGTCTAGATCGTAGAGATGCCCCTGCCGTGCTAGGGCGATCACAGGTTCATGGAGCCAGGTTCCCCCCAAGGCCAAGACCTGGGAGGCCGCGTACTCATCCCATGGGGTCGCGAGCCGGAACTCGAAGCCGTTGGTCTCGCACGACGCCTTCACCGGTCCCGTGATCTGGCGCCACGCAGCCTCATCGAGGAACAGCCGGTCATAGCGCAGCGGCGTAAACGGCATCCGTATCAGCAACCCAAAGCTGAAGACGATGCGTAAGCCGCGGCTGTACCGTTGGCGCCAGGCCTTGAGCTGCAGCACGAAACGGTGAAAATCGTTAAGGTCCTCCTGCGTCTCGTGGCCTGTCAGGATATAGAACAGCTTGATCTCGCGGATCTTCTGCTGCATTAGCCGCACCAGGACCGTCTCGATCTCGACATCGCTGAGGCTCTTGTGCAGGAAGCTGCGCATGCGGTGGCTGATGCCCTCGATGCCGAGGGTGAAACTGCGCTTGTCGGCCCGTACCTCGGCCTCCAGTAAGCTGGGCATCGCCGCGAGCAGGTCCACTCGCTGGCTTGTCACACTCACGCGGTCAAAGCGCCGGTTGAGGTCGAGCAGCAACTGTAGCACCCCCTCGTGCGTGTTAAAGTTGAAGCTATAGACGTCGACAGCCTCAACGCCTTGGCTGGCCTTCAGGCGGTCGGCCGCCGCCAGAATCGTCTGCAGCGCCACTTCGCGATACGGCTTGCGGTCATAGCCCTCAAAGCAGAAGCTGCAGAAGGCTGGGCAACCATAGTTGATCTGCAGGCGCGCCGTCGAAGCCTCCTCGCTGTTCAGGGAGGGATAATCCACAACCAGATCCTCTAACGCCGGTGCGTGACAGACAGCCTCGACAACGGTCTGATTGGGGCCACCGTTGGCGACCCACAGAGCCCCAACCCGCTGCGCCGCCGCTGCGAGCCTCTCGCGCTTAGGCAATGCCGCCTCCGCGTGCAGCGACGCTATCAGCGTCTCCACCTCACGCTCCCCTTCTCCAAAGAAGATGGCATCGATCACGGCATCCCCTTCAGGCGTGATCACGGCCTGTGATGCCATCGCATTGGAGCCACCGAGGATCAATACAGGATAAGTGGCATCCCGCTGGCTAGCCAACACCGGCACGTCCGAGTGGATCAGCAGATAGGGTAGGTTGATCAGCTCCAGTGTGTAGGCGTTGGAGATGAGCACGATGTCGAAGTCAAGGAGACCGTGACGCGACTGCGTGCCGATCAACAACGGCAGACCATCCGCCAGCCATCGCGCCCGATCGTGCTCCGGGGGGAAGAACGCCACATCGATATAGGCGTCGGATAACGCGCGCCGGACTGCCTGAAAGAGGAATAGATGTGGAGAGGAGCGAACCACGTCGCGGAATGGCGAGAGCCTCACGATGAGCACCCGCATCGCTGCGGTCGCGAAATCGGGGTTCTGGAATGTCGGGTTCGTACCAGGACGGTAGATCGCCGCCTGCTGAAGCAGGGGCCAGGTCTCCTCGAAATAAGCACTGTGATCAGCCATCGTGGCGTCATTCTACCACAGAGTCCAACCATACTTGCATTCGGGGCAAATCTCGCCTATAATATGAACTATCTTTTATTAGACAATTGTAGACAATATTCCTCAGCCTCACGTAGCCACGATGACGTCGGGGGGACGCAGAAGTGAGTGAGCGGGTGGGATCTCCGGGGAACACGGACCGACAGGCTGGTGATCTGTACCAGTCACACCTGCAGGTCGAGCTGCAGCGGATAGATCTGCGCCTACAGCGAGCGGTCCGACTCTGGCAAGAAGCCGGACAGAACCCCAACGACGCCTTCCGCGGCCTTTACATATCGGATGAGGAAGCGGATGCCTTGCTCTCCCGTCCCCTCAGCACGGGCTGGGGACACGGCACCACACTCACAACCGAACTCGAGGCGGCATTCCGTCAGAAGTCGGCGGATCTCGCACAGGCAGCCGCCAACATCGCATCCGCAGCTCAGGAACAGCGCCGGCTCCTTCCCCTGGTGCACCTCCGGGAAGCATTCGGGCTCAGCCAATTCGAGCTGGATACACTCCTCATCGCCATCGCGCCCTCCGTCGACCTGCGCTATGAGCGCCTCTATGGCTACCTCCAAGACGACGTCACCCGGAAGCGGCCCACCGTCAACCTGGTCCTGGATCTGCTAGCAGAACCCGGCATCGGACGCCTTCCGCTGTTGGCAGCCTTTGAGCCCGGCGCCCCGCTCTTCCGGCATCACCTTCTGGAGCTACAAGGACCTGGCGAGGCCAGCCACGCCCCGAAAGCGGCGCCCCTGCTGGCCAATGTGCTTCACGCCGATGAGGGCCTCGTGGCCTGGCTCCTGGGCCGGTACCGCCCTCACACAGCCTTGGCAGGGCACCTCAGCGTCCACCAGGTTCCGCCAGAA